>JARRNE010000113.1:0-7437 GCA_037385305.1 Chromatiaceae bacterium
GCCCGCACGCTGCTCGCGAAGCTCGCCGAGCAGCCCCTCTCGACCCGTGAGCTCAAACGGCTCTATGCGCACTATCGCCAGGCCAGCAAGGTCCAACGCCAGCGCCTGATCGAGAACCCCCAGCTGTTTCTCAACGCCCTGCAGAGCCGGGAGGAGGAGGCGACGGCCAAACGTCTGGCCGCGGGTCCCGAAGGGGCGTGGTATCAGGACCTGCGGGTTGTGAGCGCGCTCATCGAGCGCCTGCTCGGTCAGGTCCCGACGCTGTTTGGCCCCACGCAGGAGGCCGCCGAGCGTGAACGCCTGCAGCAGGCCTTCGCCGCCGCGAAAGCCCAGTTCCAGCGCCTGGAGCAGGCCCTGGGGCAGGGGAGCGGCCATGTTGGCTGAGGAGCTGCGCCAAGCGATCCGCCTGCTCAAGGAGCAAGGCCAGCCCCTGCGCGCGATCAGCCGCACGCTCAACGTGTCGCGCAACACCGTGCGGCGAGTGCTGCGTGCGGGTGAGCGCCCGGCGGCGGCCGCGGCGGATCCCGCGCTCGAGGCCGTCGTCGCGCTGCTCCCGGCGCTCTACCGCGACTGCAAGGGCAACGCGGTGCGCATCGCCGAGGTCCTCAAAGACCAGCATGGGACAGACATCGCCTACAGCACCCTGACCCGGTTGATCCGCGACCTGACAGACCTGCGCACCCCGAAGAAGCGCAGCGGCACCTACACCTTCGCCCCCGGCGAGGAGATGCAACACGACACCTCCCCGCACCGCCTCAGCCTCGGGGGCAAGCCGGTGACCGCCCAGTGCGCGAGCCTGGTGCTCGCCTACAGCCGGCTGCTGTTCGTGCAGTACTACCCGCGCTTCACCCGCTTCGAGGCCAAGGCCTTTCTCACTCAGGCACTGCAGTACTTCGACGGCGCCGCCCGGCGCTGTGTCATCGACAACACCAGCGTCATCCTCGCCGGCGGCGCCGGTGCCAACGCCCGCATCGCCCCGGAGATGGCGGCCTTCGCCGCCGTGTTCGGCTTCGAGTTCATGGCCCACGCCGTCAACCATTCCGATCGCAAGGACTCGGCTGCATACTGCACCTCATGCGGTGGTTGAGTGGCTGTTTGGTCTGGATGCCGCTGAACGGCCTAGCGTTTTCCCTTGGTGCTGGAACTTCTTCGGGGCCGCTGGACCCGGTGGCTCGAACAGGCACTGGCCCTTGTCATCGTAGCGGTGGGAGACCAGCAGACCGGCACGGCGCCAGCTCTTGATGGTGGCCGGGGCGACATTGAGGCGCGCGGCGATTTCGCCCTGGGTCAGCAGGCCGCGGGCACGCAACCGTGCGTAGCGACTGGGCAAGGCATAGGCGCGGCGCAGACGCGCGACCATGAGCCGGTGAAACCGCCCACCCTCGCCGGAGCGCAGTCCCTGGCGATTGAGCTGCTCGGCCGTCTCGGCATCCGTGTAATCATCCAACAAGGTGTCGATGGCCTTCACCACGCGGGCAGCGGTCTGCCGCTGCAGCCACGCGGGCTTTGGCAGCGGCAGCTTCAGAGTGTGGGTCACCCTGCCGTGGAAGCGCACCTGGGCGGTGATGGCATCGGCTTTCAACAAGGTCACGTCGGCGATGAGCAGGCGCGCCATGCGCTTGCGCTCGCGATCCGGCGTCTGTGGGTCATTCCACAGCCGCGGGAAGTCCTGGGCCAGCGCCAGGATGCTGGCGCGTTGTGCCGTGCTCAGGCCCGCCGCCTCGGCTTGACGCTGGTGTTCGTAGCGTTCCTGGGCCTGGACCAAGGCGCGCAGTGCCGTATTCCAGTCGGCCTCCAGGCAGTCAGCCACCAGGCGGTTGTCGGGATCGACCTGCAGATAGCGCCGGCGCGCCAGATCGCTCTGGTAACGCGCCTGCTCGACCTCCTGAAGGCGCAGCTGCTCGCACTCCTCAGCGCGGCTCTCCAGCTCCTGTTGCACCGCCAGCGCGACCTCCAGGGTCAGCGGCGTCACGGATTCCACCAGCAGCCGTCCAATGGCTGCATCGAGGGCAGCGCCAGGAATGCGCTGGCAAACCGGCAGTGCGTGCTCAATTTCCCGGCGCTGACACATGTACTCGGGTACTTGGCGCCCACGCTGGGTATGGTAGCGCAGGGTCATGCGCTCCCCGCACACGGCGCAGACCGCCAGACCTTGCAGCAAGGCCGGCCCTTCGCGGGGTGCCCCGCGCTCGCGATCAGCACCTTGGGCGTTGGCATTGTCCTGCAGGACCTGCAGGTTCTGCTCGTACTCCTCCCAGGTGATATAGCCCTCATGGGCGTCGTGGATCAGTGCCGTCCACTCCTCCTGGGGCAAGCGCAGGCACACCGTGTGCCCATCCGGGTGGTGGCGTTGGCGCGAGCGCCCAAAGCAGAAGGCGCCGGCATAGCGGGGATGGTGCAGGACCCGCAACACCCGCGAATGCGCCAGCTCGCCCCAGAGCACCTCCCCCTTGTGCGGCCCATGGAACACGCGCCGCGGGAAGGCCAGGCCCTGCGCGCGGAACGCCTTGACCGTGGCCGTGGCCGAACCGGTGCGGCGGAAGGTGCGAAAGAGCTGGCGAACGCTCTCGCGCACGCGCGCGTCGGGGTCCAGACGCACCCGCTGCTGGGCGTCGTAGACAAAGCCGATGGGCAGGCGCACCTCCAACTCGCCGCGCCGCGCCTTGTTGAGAATGCCCCCGCGCAGCCGCGCGCGCAGGACATGCAATTCCGCCTCGCTCATCGTGCCCTTCAGACCCAACAGCAGCCGGTCATTGAAGTGCGCCGGATCGTAGACGCCATCCTCATCGAGAATCAGCGTATCGGCCAGCGCACAGAGCTCCAGCAGGCGATGCCAGTCGGTGGAATTGCGCGCCAGGCGCGACACCTCCAGCCCCATGACGATGCCGGCGTGCCCCAGGCTCACCTCCGTGACCAGGCGCTGAAACCCCGCACGATCCGCGGCACAGGCGCCCGATTGCCCGAGGTCCGCATCGATGACGACCACCTGCTCCTGGCGCCACCCGAGCGCGACGGCGCGTCCCTGCAGGGCGTACTGGCGCTGGGTGCTTTCGGTATTCTCCAGCACCTGGCGCAACGTCGATTGGCGCACGTACAGATAGGCATTGCGCTTGAGGTGGCGGGCCTGGACTTTGGCGTGGATGAGGTCGCTCATGTCGGGCTCTCCCGGGTGCTGGCCAACACCATGGTGGCCAGGATGTCGATCACCGGCTGGTGCACGCCCGCCGGCAGGGCGGCGGCGGTGCGCGCCGGGCGGGGGATCGCCGCACGCGCGGCGCCGTCGGCGAGGCTACGCATCCAGGCCACCATGCCGCGGCGCATCAACAGGGCACGCGCGCGCATGCTTGGATGACTGCGGGGCGCTGGCGTGCTCGGCGTGCCGCCCGCCGGGCGCAGCGCCTCATAGTGCGCGGCCAGGCTCTGGCCATCAGGTCCCGGCAGCGGCGGGTCTGCCCCTGCCTCAGCGTATTTTTGTCTCCCGTGCCAAGGCGCGCTCCACGGTGCGCCGATGCACCGAGTAGCCGAAGTGGTGGTTAATCCGCTCGGCGAGCGCTGGCGCATCGAGTCCCGCCTCCTCGGCCTGTACCCGTTCGATGAACTGAAGCACCTCCGCTGTGAGCTTGTGGGCGCCACGCGGTCCGCGCTTGCCCGGGAGCAGACCGGTGAGGCCGGCGCGCGCGAACTCCGCTTGTGCCTTGTAAAAGGTCGGGCGGGAGAAGCCGAATTGGTCCGCCGCCTCGGCGATGCTCCCGCCCTCGACGCGCACCCGGCGCAGCATTTCATATTTCACCTGGACCAGATCCCGTGGGTCGAAGAAGTCGCTCCCCACGAAGGCGGGATCCCGCACCGCTTCGGGATGCGGGTTGACCGTGCCGCTCGCGGTGAGCGCGACGAGTTTCTGATCGGATGTTTTGCCCCCTGTCATGTAATGTAAATTATGCCTATAAAGCCAGGGTGTCAAGCGTTCTTTTTCGCCTCGGCGGCCGCATTCCTTTCTCTGGCTCGCTATTCATGAGTCATTACGCGATGCCTTCTGGCGGCGGGCTCGAAATGACGCCTGACCGGGCGTCATTTACTTTACGGTTGCGGCATTATTTACTTGTCACTTTTGGCTTCCTTGTCCGGCCAGCCTCGCCGTTGTGGACGCCCGGCTGGCGGGCGATCAGGGCCGCAAGCTGCAAGAGGTCCGCGATCCGGAAATGGGATCGCCCCCCCGCCAGCACCTCGAAGGGGCTGCGCACCGCCACGCTGGTCCAGGCCGCCGGCAGGCGCCGCAGCTCCCCGGCCTCATCGTGGAAGTAGACGCGATCTTCGCCCCACGTGGTGCGCCGTTCGAGCAGCTCGAACGTGCGCCCGTACCAGGGATGAAACGGATGGGTGACGTGGAAAAACCGCTCCCCACGGAGCGGATCAGGTGTAGTTGAAGGCGCTTGGCAAGGGCAAGGTCGAGAGGGCCTTCCGCACGGTGAAAGAAGCCCACGAGGTGCTCTATCACCTGCGCGAGCCGAAAGACGAGGGTCAGGCCAACGAACGGCTGTTGGCCTATCTGAAAACCTACAACGATCACCCCCACCGCAGCGAGCCGCATTCGCGCATGGAAGACTGGCAGGCGAATCTCCCGCTGGAAGGCATCCGGCAGATGTGCAGCTGGGAGCGCTTCTGCACCTTTGCCCGGGAACCGGAAAACCGCAAGATCGGCATCGATGCGCGGATTCGCGTCGACGGAACCGTCTATGAGGTGCACGCCGATCTGGCGGGCGAGTCGGTCATCCTGTGGTGGGGCCTGTTCGACCGCGAGCTCTTTGTCGAGCATGAAGGGCAACGTTATGGTCCGTATGCGCCAATCAGCGGTCCCATTCCGCTGCACCGTTACCGCAAATTCAAGAAGACCAAGATCGAGAAGCGCCTGGAGCGACTCGAAGCGCTCGCCGAGGTGCTCGTGCTTGGCGAGCCAGCGGACGATGGGCACGAGACATTGTCCTTGAACGCAACCACGCCAGATCTGCCTTCCCGACCGTTCCAGGACCCCGACCCCTTCCACGAGATCTGCTTCGCCAATGGCATCAAGGCCAGACTGGCGATCGCCGACTATCTGGGTAAGCCGCTGGCACTGCTGACCCAGGCTCAGAAAGACTGGATCGACAGCCTATTGGACGAGACGCTTGAGAAGCAGACGGTGATGCAACGCGTGCGCGCGTACTTCAGGCCCCATCAGGGGGAAGGTGGAGCGCATGCTACTTGATGTCATGGCCAACTACGGGCTGACCAGGGATTTCCGTCATGGCGGGTTCTTCGAGACCGAACAACACAAGCGCATCTTCCGGCAACTGAAAACAGCGATCCCCAATGGCTATCTGATCGCCGTCTCCGGCATCGTCGGCAGCGGCAAAACCACCACCTTGCGCCGCTTGCAGGAGATCCTGCGAAAGGAGAACAAGGTCATCATCGCCAAGTCGCTGTCGGTGGAGAAGAGCAAGACGACCCTGAAGACCTTGATCTGCGCGCTGTTCTACGACGTATCCGGGGACAAGGACTTTAAGGTCGCCACGGTGGGCGAGAAACGCGAGCGTGAGCTCCAGGAGCTGATCCGCTCGGCCAAGAAGACCGTGGCCCTTTTCGTCGATGAAGCCCATGACCTGCATCATACGACCCTGACAGGACTGAAACGCCTGATGGAAATCGTCCAAGATGGCGGCGGCATGCTCTCGATCATCCTGGCCGGACACCCGAAACTGCGCAACGATCTGAAGGGACCGAAAATGGAGGAAGTCGGGTACCGGACCTTGGCCGTCTCGCTAGACAGCATGCAGGGTGAGCTCAGGGAGTACATCCAGTGGCTGCTGCAGCAATGTGCAGCGGAAGAGGCCAAGCCGGCTGACATCATCGAGGAGCCGGCCATCGCCTATCTGGCCGAACGCCTGTCCACACCGCTGCAGGTGGAGCAACACCTGACGCTCGCGCTAGAGGAAGCCTACAAGGCCGGTGGCAAGCCGGTCACGGTCGAAATCCTCGAGACCACGCTCTCCAAGCGCTTGGATGATCTTGAGCCCACGCTGATCCGCCATGGCTACAACGAGCGCGTGTTGGTCGAGCAGTTCCGGATCAAGCTCTCCGCGGTGCGCCAGTTCATGAAAGGCAACCTGGACTCGGCCCGAATGCTCGAGCTGACCGAGGAGATGCGCGAAGCGGGGCTGCCGATCTAGCGGATGGAGGAAGCCAGCTTCAACGTTCCCTTCCCCATTCCGGGATGACGCAGCAAGTCCCGAGCCTTATCGCACCAAGTCAGGTGCAAAAACAACGGAGTCAAACGTGGATATCGCGACCATTCGCCAGGAGCTCGAGTTTTTTACCGGCAGGTTTCCCGCCACTGCTGTGCGTGCCGCCATCGAGCAACGTGAGGCCGTGACCCCGGTGCTGTTGGGCGCGCTGCAGAAAGTGGCCGAAGACCCAGAGGAAATGGAGCGCAAGCCGAATCTCATGCTGCCGACGTATGCGATGTATCTGCTGGCGCAGTTTCGCGAGCGAGCCGCCTATCCGCTGTTGGTGGAGTTCTTCTCGACGCCCGGCGATCTTTGTGTCGACACCACAGGCGACCTAGTGACCGAGGACCTGGACAGGATACTGGCCTCGGTGTGCCACAACGACGTGGAGCCGATCAAGCGGATGATTGAGGATCCAGTTTCACGGCAAGTTGGCGCGCGAGCCGGACTTCATCTGGTCTGCACTCGTGGTGGCCTGTTGCGACCTGTACCCACAAGAGCTTCTGCAGGAGATCGAACGGGCTTACGGCGACGGCTTGGTGGATTCGTTCCACATCCGGATGGAAGACGTGCAGGACACATTAGCCGAGGGTCAAGAGGAGGTTCTGCAAAGATCCAAGCAGGATCTAGAGGGTCTGATCGACGACGCCGTTGCTGAGATGAGCTGGTGGGCGTGCTTCAAGGAGAACCCCGATGCTCCGACAGGTGCATACCCAGCGACTCAAAAACAACCCGCCGCCAAAGGGAATGAGATCGGTCGCAATGATCCCTGCCCGTGCGGCAGCGGGAAGAAGTACAAGAAATGCTGTCTGCATTAATCGGCGGCCACATCGCCACCGCGTCTTTCTGCACACGGTACGGCTAGAACTGACGCGGCCACCCGATCACGCCGGTTCATGCGCATCCCTGAATCCGATTGGACAACATTCAAGCGGGTCAGGCTCCTGGCCCTGGAGCGTTTTTCGCAACGGGTGCTCGATGATTGTCAGCGCATTTGCTGCGATGAATCGCTGAGCGCACACGAAAGATACAGGGCGTTATACGCCCTGCTCGAGGATCGAGATCGAGAAATGTCCGCGGCCTTTGACGACTTCCGGCGCTCAACTGCCAGGCTTTGCCTCAAGCTTATGCGCCGGCAGGGGGTCGTGACGGACGAAGAGATGATGGCATTCAGTCC
>JARRNE010000114.1:0-7232 GCA_037385305.1 Chromatiaceae bacterium
TGGAGTGGGCGCTCACAGCGAGCCATTCCAGTGTGTCCTCGACCTCGTTCCGCAGATCGAAATCGACTGCCTCCAGCTCCAACTTCCCGGCTTCGATCTTCGAGAAATCGAGGATGTCATTGATGACCCCCAGCAGTGCCTCGGCGGAACGCTTGACTGTATCTGCAAATCGTCTCTGCCGGTCATCGAGGGGGGTGTCGAGCAGCAGGGCAATCATGCCAAGCACGCCATTCATGGGCGTACGAATCTCATGGCTCATGGTCGCGAGAAACTCGCTCTTGGCGCGGCTCGCCGCCTCCGCCCGCTTGCGCTCGGCCACCTCCTCCATCCGCTTGAGGCGCGCCCTGGTGTAAGTGAGCAGGCTGACGATGGCCGCCAGCGCATAGAGAAGATACGCCCACCAGGTTCGCCAGGGTGCCGGCGTGACCCGGATGTTCAGCATGGCACCCTGCTCGTTCCAGACGCCGTCGTTGTTCGCCGCCCGGACGCGGAAGCGGTAGGTGCCCGGGTTGAGGTTCGTGTAGGTCGCGCGACGGACAGAGCCGAAGTCGACCCAATCCGGGTCGAACCCCTCCAGCTTGTACAAGTATCGGTTGGCCTCGGGGGCACTGTAGTCGAGCGCGGCAAACTCGAAGCCAATGACATAGTCTTCGTACCCCAGCTCCAGGTGGGTCAGCTCAGAGAGCTGCATACCGGACATGACCTCGCGGTTGAACCGCAGCCGACGGATCGAAGGCGACGAATCCCTTGCCGCCGCCAAAATACAATCGGCCGTCAGCACTACGGAAGTGGGCGCCTTGCGTGAAATCGTTTCCCGGCAGTCCGTTGCTCGCGTCGAAGGTCTTGGCGGTGCGCGAAATGGGGTTGAAGCGTGTGAGACCACGATTACTGCCCAGCCAAAGATTGCCGAGATCATCCTCGCGGATACCGTTAACGACAGCACTCGGTAAACCATCCCTTTGACCGTAATGAGAGAAGCGGGGGCGCCCGTCTTCCCGGTCCGCGGCACTCCAGCGGTTGAGCCCACCGCCCTGCGTCCCGATCCACAGGCTGCCGTCCGACCCTTCATGAAGTGCCCAAATGCGGTCGTCGGACAGGCTATTGGGATCGGCGGGGTCATGCCGATAAGGATGAAATCGCCCTGTGGTCCGGTCGAAGCGGTTCAGTCCGCCACCGTCCGTGCCAACCCAGAGCATCCCAAGGGAGTCTTGCGCGACGACAATCACGCGGTCGTCGCTCAGACTTCCCGGGTCGCCAGGGTCGTCCGTGTAACGCGTCGCCTTGCCGCTCTCGCGGTCGAATCGATTGAGGCCGCCCTGATAGGTGCCTACCCAAAGGTCGCCCTGGGAATCTTCAAAGATCGTGGTGATGCCGTCCGCGCTCAGGCTGAGTGGATTATTGGGGTCGTGCCGAAAGTGTGAGAACTTACCTGAGAACCTGTCGAAGCGGTTCAACCCACCCATCATCGTGCCTACCCACAGCACACCCTGCCGGTCCACAAGCAGCGACATCACACGATCATCACTGAGGCTAGCGGGATCAGCGTCATCATGCCGGAATGCGCGAAAGTGGCCTGAAGCGGTATCGGACTGGTTGAGCCCACCGCCATAAGTGCCGACGAAGAGCCGGTGCTCTGAGTCCTCGGCAAATGAGGTGACGACGTCATTGCTGAGACTGCCCGGGTTATCCGCCTCGTGCCGGTAATGCTCGAAGTAACCGGTAGTAGCGTTCCACTTGCTCAGTCCTCCGTAGGTCCCGGCCCAGATGACACCGCCTTCGTCCTGGTAGAGCGCCAGGATCCTGTCCTCGGCAAGGCTGCCCGCCGCTTCTTCGTGATGTTTGTAAGTCGTGAAGCTCGCAGTCGCCGGGTGCCACCTGCTGAGACCAGCGTCCGTACCGACCCAGAAATCCCCCGTACTGTCCTCCAGCATGGCGCTCACCAAATCGGAAGCGAGGGATCCCGGATCGGACGAGTCGTTCCGAAAACGCTCGAACTGCCCCGTCGTTCGGTCCAAGCGGTTAAGGCCGCCTGAGTAGGTTCCCACCCAGAGATCTCCCTTGCGATCGACGTACAAGCTTCGGATGCGGTCGTCACTGAGACTCTTGGGGTCAGCGGGGTCGTGGCGGTAACGTTTGAATGTCCGCGCCTCACGATCAAGGCGATTCAGGCCGCCGCCGTCGGTACCGATCCAGAGATCTCCGCGCAAATCTTCGCAGATGCTCCTGACGCGGTTGTCGCTCAGACTCTTGGAATCAGACGGGTCGTTGTGAAACGCGAGAAAGTGTTCGGTCCCAGGGTCCAATCGGTTCAGTCCACCCCCGTCCGTTCCGATCCAGAGCGTTCCATGGGAGTCTTCGAAGAGCGCCCGCACTCGATTATTGCTCAGAGTTCTCGGGTCGTTCGGGTCATGCATGTAACGTTCGAATTTACCGGTCGCGGCGTCGAGCCGGTTGAGCCCACCGCCGTACGTGCCAACCCACAACCGCCCCGCCCGATCTACCAGGAGCGAATACACCCAATTGTGTGAGATGGAGCTCGGATCGTTAGGGTTATTGAGGTAGGTGTCGAAGCGATAACCGTCGTAGCGGTTCAGCCCCTCCTGTGTTCCGAACCACATGAAGCCTGCCTGGTCCTGCACGATAGCGGTCACGGCAGCCTGAGAAAGCCCGTCTTCGACTGAAAGGTTGGCGAAAGGGATGCGCTCGACGCCGGCCTGCGGCTGCCCGGCGCCGAATGCCAGAAGCATCACGCCGATCCAAGATGAAGTCCAAGCCGAAACTCCGCGCACCTTCGGTCCGATCATGCGTTGCACTCAGCTTCAGCGCTCCCCCCGCCTCTCACGCACTCTGCTCATAGGCCTTCTGCCACGGCGAGGACGTGGTTGACCCCACACAACACAGGCGGCGCTGGCTCTGCGCAGTCGCCGCCGCAGACCCCTGAGCCGCTCGCCTATCATGGGCACGATCTATCCCGGCGTCATGACGCACGGAGCGCGAGGCAGGAGGGGCGATTTGTTCACTGGGCTCCTCAACGGCGTAGCCCGGCATCGCGGGGAGCAGATCGCACCGATATCGGGGAGGTGCCGGCGCTGAAGCTTTGGGCGCATCGGGGCGGTTCCGGAAGAGTCTTTCGGGGAGAACCGGCACCGGAGGCGCTGTCACACGGATCCACCGTTGACACTGAGGCGGCCGACTTTGCATCCGGCGTCCCCTTGGGATACTTGTCGAGGAGGCGCCGCATCGCCAACCCGAATGCCTGCGAGGGGCTCCAGCCGATAATCCCAGAATCAACTGACCAATGTTCACTTTCTTGCGGACAATGCGAATGTGGTCACGCCTGCCCCAGTCGAGCGGCACCGAAGTGCCTGCAGCGACAGCAAGTTCCGAGCCCAAGCATGTGGAGTCGGGAACGAATCTGCCGGAATGTGACCGCCTTCCCGCGCTGCATCCCGGTGCAGCAAGAGTTCACAATGATTGAGCCCAGTTCGGCGGCATCACGCGCCGGTCCGCCCGCGTCCGGCGCAATGGCGGGGGAGAAATTCTTGTCGCATAGAACCGACGGCTTGCGAAACAGAACCGACTGCGCGGGTGCGGGTCAGGTGTCTGCGGTGACTGCCTTGTGGTGTTGAGGCGCCTGGGAAGGAGCCAGGGGAGCCGGGAGTCCGTGGGTTATGAAATCAACCCACACGCGAGCCTGGCTCCTGGAGCTTTCGAACTCGGATGCCTTCTCAAACGCCTTGAGGGCGTCATCGCGGCGGCCAAGCCAATGATGAGCGATCCCGAGGAGCAAATGGGTCGTGCCGGGCTCCCTCAAACCGCCCAGTGCCAGTGCAGCCTTGGCGCTCGCCACGACCAGGTCCCAGTCCTCGAGCTGCGCGGCTAGCGTTGCCCGTCTGGCGAGCAAATCGCCGTTGGGTCCCAGGTCGATGGCGCGTCCGAGCGCCGCGAGTGCGCGCGGAAGCTCACGCGCTCGCACCCATGCATCGCTCAGCAGCTCCCAATGGCGCGCCGTTCCGCTAAGCGAGCCTCTCCTTAGTGCGCCGGACAACAGGACCCCCGCCCTGTATGGCAGGCCCAGACGCATCAACGACCAGGCGAGGTCGACCAAGTCTTGCTCGGTGAATGGCAGTTCTTGTTGATAGGCCAGCTCCAGGGCGGCGGCCGCCTTTGGCTGCGACCCCATTGCCTGGTACGCAGCTGCAAGCTGAAACCAGTAATCCTTGCGGCCAGGAAAGCGTTCCACCATGGTCTCGAGCAGGTCAGCGGCTGCCGCGTAGCGCTTCTCCGCCGCGTAAACGGCCAAGAGCTCCCGATACCAGACACCCGTCGCCTTGGGGCTCATGGAGATCGCTTTCGTCAGATGCCTCACGGCATCGTCGCTGCGCCGGACGCGCGCATAGGTCGAGCCGGCAAAGCCGTGTTCCTCCGCCGTGCTCCTTCCCGAGAGCGCAGACCAGCGGTCCAAACTGCGCGCGGCCTCGCCGTACTGCGCGCTCGCCGCCTGTGACTGCGCCAGCACGAAGAGTGCGCCTCTCGTGGCCTCTCTTGGCAGAGCCTTGGCGTCCAGGCAGCGCTTCAAGGCGTCGATCGCCTGCTCGTACTCGCCTGCCCTGGCGTGGAGATAACCATAGGTTTGGAGCACCAGAGCCCGTTCGTAGGGGCTGGTTTCCCCTAGGCGGATCTCTGACAGGCGCCGCTTTGCCTCGTCGTAACGGCCGGCCTCGAGCAGCTTATGGACCTTAGCCAGCCCGTTGTACATCTGTTCGCCGATCTCAGGTGCCGCCTGCGCCCCCGGGGGGGCGCCAGCGGTAAGCGAAACGAGGAGAGGAAGCGGTAGGAAGAAGCGGCGCGCCATGGCGCATCACCGGCTGGCCAGACTGAACTCTATCAGCTGCGTGGCGCGCGATCGCACCGGCTGCCCCCCGACGACCTTCGGTCGAAAGCGCCACCGCTCGATGGCGGCAAGCGCGGAGCGATCGAAGACCCGTCGGGGCCTCGCGGCCACGATGGTGGCATCGGTGACGGCACCCTTTTCCGTGATGGTGAAGGCGACCTTCACCCATCCTTCTTCACCCCGCTGCGCGGCGTCCCGCGGGTAGGTCGGCTTGGGCCTAGACAACGCGACGACGCCGCTGTCACCAGAACTGCCCCCGCTTGCCGAGCCAGACCGGCCGCGCTCTCCGCCGGCGTACGGCTTCCCTTTCCCGGCGAGCCCGCCCGCAGAGATGCTGCGCGCGGCCTCTCTCTCCGTCTCACGTGCGCTCCGCCCTGCCGCCCTGGTCGTCCGGTTCGTCTCCCTTTGCCTGGCAGGCCGCGCGGGCCTCTTGGTGGCGAGAACGGGCGGTTCTCCGAGAAACGGCAGCGGTTCGATCGCCGGCGTGTCCAGGGTGGGCAACTCTGTTGGCAATCCGGTGTCCTCCGACACCGGCAGTGCGAGCTCGGCAAGCTCCGGCGACGGCGGAGGGGCAACAGACTGGGCGGACTCTGCCTGCTGCAGTGGGGAAGGGATCGCCGCGGTTCCCCGGTCCGCCGCGTCAAGCTTCAATGTGACCAGACCGACGCCGCCCGGTCCGTCCAACCTGTCGACCTCCCGCATGCTGCCGGCGATCATGAGCTGCATCAGGAAGAACAACGCCAGGGTGATGAGCAGCCCGGGGGCAATGGAAACTGCCTGGCGCATGGCTACTCGTACTCAACGCTGGCGGCGATCGAGACGTCGGCGACGCCGGCCATCCGCGCCTGGTCGATCACCTCGACCAGCAGGCCGGAACGGGAGTCCTTGTCCGCCTGAATGACGACGGCACCCTCGGGGTTTTCCGCGTGGAGGCGGGCGATGCTCACGCGTACCGCGCCAATGTCCACACGGTGCTTGTCGATCCATATCTCGTCGTGCGAGGTGAGGCCGATCAGGATGTTCCCATGCTCTTTGCGCAACGCCGTAGCGGCGCTGGGACGATTCACGTCGACGCCGGATTCCTTGAGGAATGATGCGGTTATTACGAAGAAGATCAGCATGATGAAGACGATGTCCAACATCGGCGTCATGTTGGGCTCGGCTTCCTCCACCGGCTGCGCGTGCCTTCGCCTTCTCATCGAAGCGTATCTTCGGACCTGACCAGCAGGTCCGCCGCTTTCTGGATCTCGGTGGCGGCGCGCTGCTGAAGGTGGACGCTGAAGAAGATCCCGGAAATGGCTACAACCATGCCGGCCATGGTCGGCGTGGTTGCCATGGATATCCCTGCCGCCATCGCCCGCGCGTTACTGGTTCCGAGCACGGCGATGACGTCGAAAACCTGGATCATGCCGGTCACGGTACCGAGCACGCCCAGCAGGGGACACAATGCAATCAGCGTCCGGATAAGCCTCAGAGAGGCAGTCAACCGGGCTGACAGCTGCGCGATCAGGGACCGCCGAATCTGCATGGCGTACCAAGACGACTGATCTCGGCGGGAGCACCATTGATCAACGGTGCGCCTGAGGCACGCGCGATGCCCCAGGCGCAGGTACAGGTAGCGCTCGATGATCAGCGTCCAGAGCACGACCGAGACAAACAGGATCGCCCAGAGGACGTAACCGCCCGAGTCGACGAAATCGCGGACCCGCCCAAGGGGCTCAAGGAGCGGTTGCATGGCCTTCCTGCCGCTCCGCATGCATCGCGATGATGCCGGCGCTCTGTTCCTCGAGCAGGTTGATCAGCCGCGCACTCTTGGTGGCCACCGCGCTGTGAAGCAGGATCAGCGGAATCGCAGTCGTGAGTCCCAGCACGGTCGTGACCAACGCCTCAGAGATGCCCCCCGCCATCAGCCGGGGATCCCCCGTACCGAACAGCGTAATGGCCTGGAAGGTGCCGATCAGACCGGTGACGGTTCCAAGCAGGCCCAGCAAAGGCGCGATTACGGCCAGAATGCGCAGCGTCTGCAGGCCCCTCTGAAGTCTTGGCAGCTCGCTCAAGATCCGCTCGTCCAGCTTCAGCTCGAGGGTCTCTGTCCCGACGTGGCGATAGTCGGAGTAGACGGCAAGGACGCGCCCCAGCGGGTTCTTGCGGTTGGGAATGTGGCTCTTAAGCTGGCGCCTGACGCGGCGGCCGATGACAGCGAGATGGACGATGCGCTCCGCGGCGACCAGCAGGCCAATGATCGCCACGGCTATGATGACATATCCAACGATGTGGCCCTGCTCGATCCGCTCGACCAAATTCGGCACCTTGGCGAGGAGCGAAAGCACGGCGCCGC
>JARRNE010000115.1:0-6632 GCA_037385305.1 Chromatiaceae bacterium
GTGTGCCCTGGGGACCCGGGTGTGCCCAGACTGCGGCCACGAATTCCCGGCGCCGCACACGGCGTTCAAGCCGTGTCCGGACTGCGGCGCGCTGAACACAGTGGCATCTGCTACCTGCCAAGCGTGTGGAGCTTCTTTCGCGCCGACGATCGTCTTGACCCTGGACCAAGCACTACGGAACGGAGCGATCGTCCGTGGCATGGACATCAATGAGCAAGAGGTCCAAGAAGCCGAGGAGATGGCGCCGAAAGTGCGCAAACTGATCCTGCGCAGCGGCGACGACAAACTCGTGAGGATTGCGAAGCTACTACCCGACGAGAGCTGGGCGAGGCTGCGAGATATTTTCGCGGCGAGCACCGTTGCACAATACAAGTGAGCAGCGCACAAGACGTCGCCCGGGATATGGGTGGTCTGCGATAAGGGGTAAATCGCTTGATCGACATCAAGCGTCCGCGCGATTGTTGCGGCCGCAAGCGCTGGGGCGCTGAAGGCTATATGCCCGCGAGGAGCTGGTGGCCGAGCTGGGCGCCGCGTTCCTCTCCGCCGATCTCGGCATAACGCCGGAGGTCCGCGAGGATCACAGCGCCTACATCGCCTCCTGGCCGCAAGTGCTCAAGGGCGACAAGCGCGCCATCTTCCAGGCCGCCGCCCACGCGCAGCGCGCCGTGGATTTCCTCCACAACCTCCAGCCTGCAGCGGAGCAGGAAGCCGCCTAGGGCGACGCCCACGCCCCCGCTCCGGCCGGGGCTTTTTTCCCGTGCGGGTCTTGCGAAGCTTGCCGTTGTGCGGCGTCGCTCCGTGCCTGCCTTCCCTACGCCCCGTTCCGGAAGTCAGAACCGCCCAGATTTTCAGGCATCAGGCTTTCAGTCTCCTCCGGACTTGCCGGCCGGGAAAGACCCTGCGTGCTGGCGAGCGGTGCCATCCTGTGCGAGCTGCTCCCCGATCCTCCAGATGACAAGCGAGCTTGCAACCGCCAGAAACACCAGCACCACGCCTGTCGCAACCATGGCCTGCGAGATCCTGACCGCCTTCGCTCCTGTTCGCACCTGCCGGCCGCGCAAGACCCATGCGCCGGCAGGCGGCATGGACTTCGTTCGAATTCCCCTGACGCCGTACCAGCACAGGAACGCCGCCAGAGCGCACAAGATCGTTCCGCTCACCACTGCGAAGGTCCGCATTTGCTCCCGAATTTCCGCGGCCGCGCGGACCGGATCACGGGCGGTGAGTTCAGTCATTCGTTGCGAGAATGCCTCCATCCACTCCGTTCCCAGCCACGCAATGACGGTGCCCCCGACCACCACCAGAGCGACCACCGCAGCCACCTGCTTTCGACTGAGAACACGATAGTGGGTCACATTGGGCGTCCCTTGGGATTATTTGGGATCAGGGCAATAAAGGCGCGACATGTCGCCGTTCTTGGTCTGACCTCACTGGCCCTGCGCATTATCTCGTCCGGCGGAAAAAACCGTTTCACTGTTTTCATCTCCAGAACCAAAACAACCCTGTTTTTCTATCGTTAACACGGACAGGGCAGGAAGTCGTTAACGTAAGGCAGTTCTTATCCCCGGCCGCGCGTGTCAGGGCAGGGCTTACATGGGACGGCAAGGAGCCAAACGTCTCTCCTTTTCCAGGGCGATGGCCTGTTGCCGCTGCGTGCGGTCCTATTCCTGCTCCTCACGTGCCAGCCGAAACCCCGCGTAGACGAAGGCGCCGGTGATCTTCCCGCAGTCGCGCTCGGTCACGCCTTCGCGCCGGGCGGTTTCGTACCAGGTAGCGGCGATCTGCTGTTCCATTTGTTCCAGCATGGTGGTGGCGGCTTCGCGCGGCAGGTAAAAACGGGCGCTTTGCGAGAGCAGGTTATCGGCGTGGGCGTAGCGGCCGAGGTCGCCGCACTCCATCGCAAGGTCCCTGCGCTCGATGCTGACCGGCGTTGCCGGCGTCAGATCGTAGGCCGGAGAGAGTTGCCAGTCCCGGTCGCGGGCGATCACCGCGTGGTTGCGCGGGTGATCGTCGGTGTTCGAGATCAGCGCGTTGAAGCACATGCGGCGGAACAGCTCGGTCGCGTCCCGCACCGGGTCATGGCAGATACGCCGCAGCTCTTCGGCCATCCGGACATAGGACCAGCGGCTGCGCTCCTGGTGCATGTCTTCGCTGCGCAGCAGCGTCAGACCGCTGATCATGCGGGCGCGGCGGTAGCCGCCCTGCGCCTTCTCCCGGTCGAAGCGGCGGACCAGCAGCACGTCGCGGCCGCCGACCGTGACAATCCGGCTGTCGGCGCTGTTGATGCAGCAGGCGCGCGCGAGCATCAGCATGGCGTGCTCGACACGCGCAGTGTTCCACTTGTCGTCCGGGCGGTTGAATTTCGCGATCCACAGCGCGCCGTCGTGCTCGACCACGGCCTTGGGCCGGGCGCCGCCGATCGAGGTGCCGATCAGCATCAGGTCCTCGACCTGATCCGCTTCCGATCCCGGCGGCAGCTCATCGTCAGCGATGATCGCATCGGCGAGGCGCCGCATCGCCGCGAGGTCGAGCGTCCGGTTGAAACGCCGCTTCGGCGCAGGGGGCGTGACGCCCAGCCCGAAGCCGAGCGCCCCGGCGCGGTCATCGGGGGCGAAGAGCAGATAGTCCAGCTCGCCAAGCTCCCCGCGTCCTGCGTATTTTTCAATGACGCGCCGCCCCCAGTAATCCGGTCCGGCATCGCGCAGCGCGCCAAATACGCCCCCCAGCGCCGCAGTGCGGTAGGTCGCGGTGCCGAGTTTGAGCTCGACGGGATCGATCGCGACCGCATCCGTCCGGGCGAGATAGCTGCGGCCGTAGACGAACCGCCCGATCGGCGCGCCTGCCCGGCTGCTGTCCAGGGCGAACCTTCCTGCGGTGACAAATTCCGTCGCGCCGGGGAGCGCGATATAGACGTAGCATTCCCTGGATCCCGCTTCAGAAATCACTGTCGAGATCTTCCTTTCCGCGGGCGCGGACGCGCCCGGCCGCAAGCTCCAGCATCAGACCTTCCTCGTCGGCCGCGGGGTCCGCGAGCGCCGCGAACGGCTCCAGCAGGCCGTAGGTCCAGAGCAGCGCGGCATAGACCACGGTCCCGGTCGAGGGCTTGCCCTTCTCGGCGTCCATGACGGCGCGCGGGCCGGTGCCGATCTTTTGCGCCACCTCCTCGATCGTCAGGTTGCGCCGCAGGCGCGCGGTGCGCAGGTTTGCGCCCAGGCGCCTGATCGCCTGTTCGACCGCATAGGGCGGCGCGGTGGTGAGCATGTTTTTCGCTGTCATGTGCTCTTAAAAGCTCGTTATCATGTTTTACCTGCCTTTTCGAGCATATAACTTCCGCCGTTGCCTGGTCAAGATGAACTGCTCTTACGCGCATGTCCAGGCATGTTCACCCGGTGCAGATGGTCCCCGGCCCCTCGGCGCTTGTTTTGCGGGATGCCCTGGCTTTGTCGGAGCGGTAAGCAGGCGCCTATGGCCGCACACAGCACCTGTGCATAGGACCTGCCGCGCCTTATCGGACTTGTTCGGGGAACAATCCCGGCATCCAGCGCGAGGCCAGCACGGCCGGGAAGGCAAGGCGCAGCGGAGCGCGGCTGCTGGCCGACACCAGCACTTCGCGCTCAAGCAGCGCCGACGTTACGCGCCTTGCGTTGCGCTCGCTCGCGCCCAGAATTTTAGCGACATCCGCCGTCGATCCATTGCTGGACGGCAATATGCGCGCGCGCTTCCAGCTGGAGATTGCGCTTTTCCCGTTCGGCGCTGTACTCGTTCTTCAAGGCCCGCTCGATATCGACCGGGTGCGTATCGTGGCCCTCGATCAGATTGCTGTAATAGCAGTTCATCGCCCGCACAAGGTCAGCGAGCGCGCTCAGCACCCCCGTGGGCAGGCTGCGACGGAACCCCGCCGCCCGGGCGGCCAGCTCGACGGCCAGATCGGTGAGCGCCGCGCGATGCCGGGAGCTTTCCCCGACCAGCATCGGCTCCATCAGCCCGATCGGTTCTCCACGGTCTTTCGGAGGCGCGCGTTTGCGCGCTTCTTTGGCCGGTTCTTTGTCCGACTTGAAATCACTCATGTTGTCATACATGCCATAGCGTTATAAGGAGACCGACATGAAACTCTTGACCCCATCGATCAGCCGCCAGCTCCTGCGCAACGGACGCATTGCCGCGGCCCTTGCCGAAGACGGCCGGGCCGAGGCCGACTTCGTGCCCGTGGTGAAGCTCTTTACGCCCGATGCCGCCTGCACCTGCCTGCTGAACGCCCGATGCCGCCTGCACCTGGCTGCTGAGCGAGCTCGACCCCGATCATCCCGACATCGCCTTCGGCCTGTGCGATCTTGGCCCGGGATGTCCGGAGCTCGGCAGCGTGCGGATATCCGAGATCGAGGCCGTGCGCGGCAGGCTCGGGCTGCCGGCCGAGCGCGACCGGTACTTCCAGCCGATGCATACGCTCACGATCTACGCCCGCGCGGCGCGGAACGCAGGGGCGATCACCGAATGCCCGCAGGCTCTCACGCAGGCCGCCGCCGCAGCGGCGGGAGGTGATGCATGAGCGCCGCATCCTCCGGACAGCTCGGTTTCGATGCGCTGCTGCGTTCAGCCGATGCGGACAACCACGCCCGCACCTTCGCCCGCGAAACCGCCCATCTTCCGGCGACCATGGATGGGGCGTTGCCCTTCTTCCGTGACCTGCTGCGGGACCACCATGCCCCCATCCTGGCCGGCAATGTGGACGAGACGATGCGGCTGCGCGGGCAAGCCGACAAGCTCGCCTCGCGTCTCAACGGCGGCGATCCGGGCATCCTCGCCGGTCCCGATGCGCCGGGCTGCGTGCTTGAGCGGGAAAGCGCGGCTGCGCCCGGCGCTGTTCCGCTCTGGGGTCAGACCGAAAGCTTCATTGTCGACCTCCGCGGCATGCGGGTGCGCGTGGAGATGGAAGGCGTCTTCGGTACCGGCAGCGGGGTCTGCTTCTGGCCTGGCTTCGCCGCCCGTGCGGTGGACCTCGGCCGGCCGTTCCTGAGCCCGACCGGTTACCGCAGCTTCCTCGGTATCCACGCCGACCCACAGCCGGGGCTTACGCCCGGCGGGTTCGCATTGCGCGTGATCGAGGCTCATGTCGCGCGGGAACTGAAAGGCAGGCTTGTGCCGATCGAAGCCCGCTACCGCACGGGTGCCGGGCAGAGCGCCCCGCTGGGGTCCGGTCCGCACGGCGCTGCGTCAGTGCCACGCCCGCAAGAACGGCTGCTGCTCTCTGCCGGCAGGCTTTAAGATCACAACTTGTGATCTCAAATCTTCAAGCTCGTCTTCTGAAAACTGGACCATGAGACGGGCGGAATACCGTTCCCTGTTTCGTTTGTCCGCTTTGTGCCCTCAGTCATCCCTGTCATCGTCCTCGTGCCAGATATAGCCGACGGGTTTCCTTTTTCCTGCCGGAGGCGTAAGCAGGCGCTCGACATGAGCATACAGATTTGCGATGTGCCGGTCATGCTCCTCGACCTTGCTGGCAAGGTCCTTGTGAGTGGCCAGCATTTCGCTCAGGCGGACAAAGGTCTGAACCACCGCAACTCCCACCTCCACAGCCTCTTTGCTCCGTAAAACGCTTGAGAGCATCAACGCCCCGTGCTCCGTGAAGGCATAGGGCGGATAACGGCGACCGCCCCAACTTGAGATCACAAGTTGTGATCTCAAGTGTCCGAATTCCTCTTCATTGAGCTGAAACATAAGACTTTCGGGGAACCGTTCCATGTTCCGTTTGACTGCCTGGACGAGCACTCGGGTTTCAACGCCATACAGCTCCGCCAGGTCGGCATCCAGCATGGCCTTCTCGCCGCGGATCAGATAGAGGCCAAAAAGCGGACGTTTGGCGAACCGACACAGCCTCCGCGAATAATCACAGCACCGCGCTGCGCGATGGGCGCCGGAATACGAGTTCGATTAGCGCGCGAACTGGTGAGCCGCGCTTCGGCAGCCGCAGAGTTTTCTGTGCTCGGTTCCTGCGATCGGCCAGTTCTCCGCGCCAAAAAACCCTCTTCGGCAGTTCTGTCCACTCGCGTTGTCCCCGCAACCCCCTACAGCACCCCATCTCGCCTCTCGCCTCGCACAACGTTCCGCAGGACTTGACCCGAGGCTCATAACGGAAGGATATTTACACATCGGCGGTTGGATTTCCTTCGGTTATCCCTGTCCGCTGTTGCGAATTGTGAGCAGTTGACGCATCGTTTCGCATCGAAGAACAGCGCATGCGCAGCGATGATAACCGGGGTACCGGACGATCGAGCCGCCCACCCGCGTGTTGAACCGCTCGTCCTGCCGGTCGTGTCGTCGGCGCACTCGCGCGTACGGATCGCGGTTCACGATGGTTATGGTGCAATTGCGCCGTAGGCACTTCGCAAGCTGTCTGAAAAGCGTCGCGAGCGTAGGCAGAGCAACGCGCACGGTTGTGAGCAACCGGCTTGTACAAGGGGAGCCATAGGATGGCAAGGCGTCATGAAACGCGGCTATGGCATGCGAACCCGTTTGTAAGACAGCTTCTCGGTAAGTCAGAGGGGCAATATCGATGACAGCCACGACCTACACGATCGATGTCTTGCGCAAGAGCAGTGACGGTATTCTGACCTTCAAGAATGGCGCAGTGAACA
>JARRNE010000116.1:0-8257 GCA_037385305.1 Chromatiaceae bacterium
ACCTAGGCCGCATGCGGACTATCAAAGGGGATGAATCGAGCTCTTCTGATCGCGACCGTGGTCGCCGTCGGGTGGTATGGGAACTACCACTACAGGCATCAGCAGGGCGACCCGCTGCTCGATGTCGCATGGTCACAGCCGGCGGAGAGCGATACAGCTTCCTTCACGTGCGACGGGAGGACGTACTGCTCGCAGATGACCTCGTGCGCAGAGGCAACGTACTTCATCAGCCATTGCCCGGGCACCAAGATGGACGGGGATGGCGACGGTATCCCGTGTGAGCGGCAGTGGTGTAACTGACGACGAGGAGGGCAGGCAAAACAAGTGGGGCAGGGCGTTCCTCGGGTTGCTGGATGTGAGAAGCCTCGCGATGCGGGGCTTTGTTGTTGGAGCCGCGCTTGGGTTTTGTAGTTGTTTGCCCGTCAGGTCGGCTTTTTGGAGGCGGGCTTTGGCTTGGGTTTCGGCGCTTCCTTGGCCTCACCTTTCTTTTGGGCGAGGCTTTCTGCGAGCTGCTCCAACAGTTTCGCGAAGCGATAGAAGTGGGGGTATTGCGCGCAGAGCATATCCATATCGCCCGGCGCGGCGGTGTCCAGGATCCGCTTGAAGTCAGGCATGTACTTGTACATGCGGACGAGGAGATGTTCCATGCCCCCGGCGGTGTCGGGGAATGCGCTTACCGCCTTGTCGATCGATGCCGCGATCGCATGATGTTCGTTTGTGGGCGCCATAGTCCGCTCGGGGGTGTCTGGGGTATCCGGAACATCCGGAGAGGGGATTGTGTGCGGGGGGGTGGAGCGTCCAGGTCGGTGCTACCCCGCCGCTGTGCTGGTGGAACCAGCCATCGCTTGCTTTGGACGCGGGTCAGCGGGTGATTTTAGAGATGCCCTTGCCGGAATTCCAGACCGAGCGGCCGCAGGAGCGCACCAGCGACGAAGCCGGAGCGGCAGTTAAGGGGAGTTGGTTGACAGGGGGATGGGCGCAGTACGCACGAGAGGGCCCGTGCGGTAGGCCCAACACTCGTGTCACCAGCCGCCATTTGAACCTTTCGATCGTCCGCCATCGACCCATTGCTGACGCTCAGCCCTTTGGGACGAGTGCCCGGTCTGGACGCATAGCCGACTCCCGCACCACACCCCGTGAGAGGCTCAGTGTGGCCAACCAGGGAGGCTCATGGCGAGGTCTGTGGGCGGGCGATTTGACCAATAAGCGGTCACTCAAGGCACCGAGAAGGTTTCCATGGAAACACGGTGTGTGGTCAACGCGCCGTATCCTCCGTCGCCCCATTAGCGGCATCCCATGTAACCCACAGGAGGCTATCTCCCCACATCTGATAGCTCAGTCAGGGATGCGCCGCTCCATGTGGGTCAATACGTATGCCATGGCAGTGCCGCCGAGTAGCCAGCCTGCCGTGACGCCGGCCGTGTCCGCCGCCATGTCGAGATACTCGAAGTTTCGAAAGCCGCTCCAGCCTTGCACGAACTCCAAGGCTGCGCCCAATCCGATGAATCCTAGTGCCCACAAGCCATGCAGCGAGCGTTGATAGAGCTGAGCAAACCAAATCATCATCGAGAAATAGGCCAGGGTATGACCGATCTTGTCGCCTTCCTCCACGGAGATTTCTATCGGCTGTGGCGTCAGCGACAGATAAATCACGGTAGCGATCAGGAGCCAGCCGACGGCCAACCACAGTTTCAGCCAGCGTAGATCGCGGCGCACTTGTCTCAATCCCTCAGAAGTGCGGTGCCTGGTGCACCGCTTGAATCATCGAATTGCCGTTAATGGACACGGAGTATGCAGCTCCTCCGTCCGCGTCGGAGGGCAATTACTCGGACAGAAAGAGCGACTTTCGCGTATCTCCGGAACGGAGCCATTCTGTTAGTCGGGTAATCAGTGATGCACCCCCGTCTCTTGGCGCCGTCTCCCGAGCTTCGCTCTGATATAGGATCGCACGCAGCCGTGGATCATCGCGCCTTACCGTTAAGCCACGCTGCGCAAGTCGCCTTGCGTTTCGAAGATTTCCTTTTCGCAGCTGCGCTCGGGCGAGGGTGCGATAGCGACCAACGATCTGATGCAGCCCCCGCATGGCCTGGGCGTTTCCTGGGTCTCGCGCCAGCACCGATCGGTAGTAATCGTAGGCATTGTCCCCCTTGGGTAGCGTCAGCCGGTTCTCGGCCAACGCTCGTTCGGCTTGCTCAAGCACATTGCCGAGTGCCGGCAAGGCCGCGGTGTCCGCATCGGCGCCCCCACGCGTCGCGGCCTCCGAATCAGAAACCCCTGAATCTTCCTTTGATGGTCCGTACGCGTCAATTGACAGATCGGGCCGAGGCGTTGACTCCACTCGGCCGGTCGACTGCACGGGTCGAGACGTCCGCTCGTCCTGACGCGTCGACGGCGCGGCACCACTCGACCGATACGCCGCCGTTTGGTGGTCCGCGTTGGCCATGAGCGGTGCCTGCTTGTCCCAACTGGTGTCTCCGCGGCGAACCGCTTGAGTGGACAACGCAGCCTGTTCGGTCCGGAGGTGCGGGGCTTGATGCGAGTGGCCTTTCGCGAGAGCGGCCCGGTGACGCGCCGTGCCATCCCGTCCTGTCTCGGGAAGAAACGATTGCCGGCTCAGGAGGCTCACGTCAGCGGGTACGGAGAGTATCAGGATGCCGGCCACCGCGCCAAAAATCCAACTCTCCCACCTTCGGTGTATACGCCGGCTGGCGACGTCTGTTGCTTCGCTACGCTCTCGGTGCGGCGCTGCACGCGACCAGAATGAACGCGGCCTAGGAAGAGTGTCAGTTGGAACCATGCCGCGCCGGTCGGCGACCGATACCGACCCCGCTTGCTCGCCCCCCAGACAGGCGAGCGCTGCGCCGGGTTGCGTGGCCCATTCGTGCAGCCGCGCTTTAGGCTGAATGGCGAGGTTCTCCTGTTCCAGCTCCGCCAAAACCAGTACTGCATCGTGCGCTTCAATGCTATGCAGGCGCTCGAGGCTCGCGTGTACGAGCAACCGACCCATGGCCAGATTGACGAGCTGGGGAACACCGCCAGTGGCCTGATGAACCAAAGACAATGCCTCACCACTGATACGCGGGTCGCCCGCCCACCCCCCTCGGGTGAGCTTGTGCGCGACGTACTCGCGGGTTTCTCGGGGCACGAGCGGTCGTATCCGACAGCTTGTCAGGACGAGTTGCTGCATCTGCCCGCTGTGCGGCGAGCGCAGCGTGTCCCACAGCTCTTCCTGCCCGACGAGCAGGAGATGCACCAGCGGCAAATGCTCCGTCGCCAGGTTGCACAACAGACGCAAGTCATCAAGGGCGCTTGGCGTCAAATCCTGTGCATCGTCGACGATCAGAAGGGTTCGCTTCCCTCTCTTTCGCTCCCATACGAATTTCGCCAACAACGCTGGCAGCAGCTCGGTTTTGGAGAGTGTGCGGGCGCGAATGCGAAAGGCGAACGACACCAATCTCAACAAGTCGTCGCCAGCGAGCCGAGGATTCGCCAGCTGTCCGACAACAAAGTGATCGGCGCGAAACCGCGCGGCGAGGTCGTCGATGAGAGTGGTCTTTCCTGTCCCCGGCGCACCCGTTACGACAACGAAAACCTCCTGCCGCCGCATGGCACCTGTGGCGGTCTCAATCGCCCCAGCGTAGCTGTCATGCAGGAAGGTCGCTGATTGATCTGGCATCAGCCGAAATCCGTTTCTTGCGCGTCTAATAGCAAGCCACATCCACCGCCATTTCCTCGATCTGCACGTCTCGCAACAGCCAACCTGATTACCTACGAGACTCAGCCGCGTTGCGCCGGCACCTTTCGGCTAAGTGGCTGTTTCGCAGTCGCAGGCGTCTTCCGGAGCAACCTGCGCGGGTGCGTGGGGCGGCCAAAGCTGGACCGCTGTCCCTGATCATGTTCACCAACGCCAACACATCCCTTTTGCAAACAATCTGTTAGCCAGACACAAGGTCGGCTGAGTCTTCTTACTAATCAGGACAGCCAATGTCCCTTTCACTACCTCACCTTAGCTCAGCAGTCAGGAGTTGCAACCGGCCGGGACTAACCATGGCACTGTTGTTCGCGCCGCAGGCCAGCCCTGACGGCGGCGAGGTGTACGGATCATCGCGTCAGAGCTGCAGCGGCGCTGCACGAAGGCAGCGTCCGTGCTTCGAGCCGATACGAGCATGTGGAGTCGGGGGGTTCAAGGACGCAGGCCATTGTCTCTCCGATACCGGGAGCGCATTCGTCGTCACGTCCGGTGCGCGTAGCATTGCTGCCGATTACCTGTTCATCGCCGCTGACGGCTGTAGGTCATGTAAATCCACTCACTCAGTTCGCTGTGACCGTCCGCTCTGCGCGTTTTGCAGCCACTGGAGACCCTGCCGCCGAGTGACCGGTTTTGGCCGACAGCTTCCGCTCAGATCTCAGACCGAGGCCGCGTGGTTTCCTGGATGATGTTGTTGGCCGTCCGTAGGAGCCCGACTTGGAGGAACACGATCAATCCGGCCGCGATGATCGCCTCAATCTCCCCGGCCAGGCGCGCCGCCGCCGATCAGGACGGCGTGCGATGAGATCCGGCCTCGGGGGAAAGCGGAAGCTCGGCGATGGCGGCCAAGGCAGCGGCATGAACAGCGCGCAGGTTGGTGAGCGCGGCTTGCGCGTCATCACCCGCCTTGACCACAGATTCGAGCCGCGCCCCGGCCTCCTGCAACGCGCTGGCACCGATCATCGCGGCGCTGCCGCGGAGACGGTGGAGGCGAGCCGTCGCCTCCTCGTGCTCGCCTGCGGCGAGGGCGCCGGCGATGGCGTCGACCTCTCCGCGCACGCTCGCGGCGAAGTGATGCAGGAAATCGCAGGCGTCGCGCGCCCTCATCCCCTGGAGCAGGTTGCTGAGGTCGAATCCCTCCAGGGTGAGGTCCACTTCGGGAAGGGCGGCATCGGGCAACGTCACAGGCGCCGTACCAAGCCAGCGGGCGAGCGTGGCACGCAGGGCATCCAGGGTCAGGGGCTTGGGCAACAGGTCGTTCATCCCGGCGGCGACGATGCGCTCGCGTTCGCCCGCCGTGACCCCGGCGGTGAGGGCGATCACTGGCAGGTCCTCGCAGTGCGGTTTCGCGCGGATATGCCGGGTAGCGGTCAGGCCGTCCATGCCGGGCATCTGGATGTCCATCAGGACCGCATCATAGGCCGTCTCAGCCAGTCGCCTCAGGGCCTCCTTTCCATCGTGCGCGAGGGTGAACCGCAACCCCAGCAGCCCGAGCATGCCGCTGATCACCCGCTGGTTGATCGGGTCGTTCTCGACCACGAGCAGGCGCTGACCGGCCAGTTGTTTGCCGGCAGCGCGGCTGGAGGCTGCCACGTCGAGCGGCGGCGACTCCGCCCAGTCGAGGACCAGGTCGAACGCGAAGGTGCTCCCGCGTCCCGGGGCGCTGTCCACGGTCAACTCGCTGCCCATCAGGCGCAAGAGATCACGGCAGATGCTCAGCCCCAGCCCGACGCCGCCGAAGCGGCGGGCAATGGAGGCGTCGCCCTGGTCGAAGGGCTCGAACAGGCGGGCCTGCGTCGCCGCGTCCATACCAATCCCGGTGTCGGACACACTCCACCGCAGCCGGGCTGGCCGGGCCCCTGGCGCCAGGTCGATGACCCGCAGTCGGACCTCGCCCCGCTCGGTAAACTTGACGGCATTGTCCAGCAGGTTCGACAGCACCTGCTGCAGGCGCAGGGCGTCCCCCACGAGAAACCGGGGCACACCCGGCGCGACCTCGATGGCGAGCACGAGCGCCTTGGCGCCGGCGGCCTGCTGAAAGAGGCCGCGCAGGGTGGCGAGCAGGCCCGCGCACTCGAACGGTGCGCTCTCCAGGGTGAGGCGCCCGGCCTCGATCCGCGAGTGGTCCAGCACAGCGTTGAGGATCGCAAGGAGATGGCTGGCCGCCTGACGGATCTGCGCCAGGTGATCGCGCACCTCCGGGAGAACGGCTTTGTGCTGAGCGACCTCCGCCAGACCGAGGATGGCGTTCATCGGGGTGCGGATCTCGTGGGTCATGTGCGCGAGAAACGCGGCCTTGGCCCGCGCCGCCTGTTCAGCGGCCGCCTGGGCCTGCTTGAGCGCACTGATGTCCATCGACGTGCCGATGACCTGCACCGGATCGCCGCCCGCGTCGCAGATCACCTCGCCTTGATCCAAGATCCAGCGCTCCCCGTGCGTGCCGGCCCGATATTCCGCCCGGTAGTGCGAGCGCTCGGCGATGGCCCGGTCCATTTTGGCTTTGAGCTCCGGGGCATCCTCCGGATGGACGAACTGGGCGAGGAACGCCGCTTCGATAGGGGGCGTCGATCCGACGCCAAAATACCGGTAGATCTCCGGGGACCAGTAGATGGCCTTGGTCTTGATGTTGAATTCCCAGACGCCCATGCGCGCGGAGTCGAGCGCCAGTCTCAGTCTGAGATCGCTCTCACGCTGGCGCAGCTCATTCGCCTGACGCGCGGTGATATCGCGGGCGATCTCGGAGGCGCCGATTAGCCGTCCGGCCTCATCCAGAATCGGCGAGATCGTCACCGAGACGGTGATGCGGGAGCCGTCCTTGCGCACGCGCTGCGCCTCGAAGGGCGAGACCGGCTCGCCGCGACGAATCCGGCCTCGGCGGCGCTGTAGCCGAAGAGCCGCTCGGCCCCCACTTTCCAAGTGGTGACGATGCCGTTCAGGTCCTTGCCGATGATGGCGTCATTGGAGGTCGCAATGATGGCCTCGAGCCGCCGCGAGGCGCTGAGCTGTTCGGCCAGGGCTTCGCTACGCTGGCGCCAGGAGCGGCGCGCACCTTCCGCGAACACGCTCACCAGAACACCGTTGACGACGAGAAAGGCCCACGGCACCAGGTCGTGGCCGTGTTGCGTGGCAAGACTGCCAAGTGGGGGAATCGCCAGATAGTCGCTCCCGAGCGCGACGAGCGCCGTGGCGAGCAGGCTCGGCCCCAGACCGCCGAGGATCGCGGAGACGATGATGGGGATGACCAGGATGATCAGCAGGGGACGCTGCGCGAAGGCGGTCGCGATCGCTATGCGCACAAGCAGGGTGCCCACGCTCAGGAGGGTCGCCATCAGGTAGAGCGCCCAGCGCGGCCAAGTGGGCAGGAGCGCACCGTCCGCGTGGCGAACAAGACCATCCAATACTTCCTTCATCGTGCCGCGCTCCCAGCGCTCGGTGGTGAGCCACCGCTGCGCCCTCCTTTCTTCTCGCTCTTTCGCTTATTGCGCCCGCTGGGGTTTGCCTGCGACACGAACGACTGGTCGCTGCACGCCAGCAGGGATATCACGGCGACGTCCGCAGTATCACGTTTTCTTGACGTTGTTACTACGGACTGCCTTCAACCTCACCTGGGATAGCTTCTAGCGCGTTTCGTCCAAACGCAACAGAGTCGGAGGCGGACGCCTTCCATCGATCAGGCGGTAGCGCTGGTGGGCCGCTCCTGCTCCCTCGTCACTACCGGCTGGAGGTCTCGGACCGCCGGAGCCGCTGGTCCTGAAGGACATCCGTCGGCTACAGGTATGCGGCGGGAGCGGGTGCAGGCTCCGTATTGGATTCTTCCAATGACAGTCAGCGCCATGCGATCCGCTCATGCATTCGCTGCAGCGGGCCGTGAGAGCCATGCTCCCAATGCGGCGAGGCTGGGCCGCTGCACCATCGAGTAATCGTCGCCGCTCATCATAGGCAGAACAGGGCGCACTCCACCCTTCCCTGACGGCAGCACCTCATGGTGCGACGACCGCGCCCGCCATGCGGCTCGACACGGCAGGACTGGTTGGCAACGGACCTGGGAGGCCATGCGTGTCTCCCGGATATCGTCTGCGGGACACTGACAAGGGGATGGATTTATCGCCTGTGTCGCCACTCCCACGGTGGCATTGGATCAGGGTCCTGCCAGAGGCCCAGTCCTTCAGCCTTTGCCTTGTTCTCTGCGTCCTCATACAGCAGCCTGTCGGCTGGACTTTGCTCGTTGGCATAATGGCGGTACCACCAGGAGAGCACTAAAAACCGGGGGGTCTGGTAGTCCAAGGCTCAACATCGGCATACGTTCGGGGTAGAGTCCTGCCATCAGGAGGGGATCATGCCCGGCGTCTATCAGCTCCGTGTTTGCCTTTAACTGAAATCAGACCCCCCAGTTTTTAGCGCTCTCAGGACACCTTGCATATGATGGATTTGACGTCAGCTGAATCGGTGGGCTCCCGACGGCGCGTCAATACGGCTGGCTATCGCCAGCATTGTCGTGCCAAAACAGAC
>JARRNE010000117.1:0-9309 GCA_037385305.1 Chromatiaceae bacterium
ATCAGTGGCCACCCGGCGCGGGCGGCGGCGATTGGCCGGTTTCTCGATTACGCGGCAGGGCGCGGGGACGTGTGGATCTGCCGCCGGCGGGAGATTGCCGAGCATTGGATCCAGCGCTTTCCGCAATGCTGCCAGATCCTCCCCGGGGACCAATGAATGGGCAAGGGAGGGGCGCCACCGGTCCCGGCGTCACCCGGAGGTGACTGCAAGACTGGGAACGAGGCATTGAAGACCGTCGTGCCGTTGGATTGTCCAACGGACGGTCCGTAGGCAGCCAACGGAAGCCATCATGAAGACCATCCTGTGCTTTGGCGATTCCAACACCTGGGGGATGGTGCCGATGGTGTCGCTGACCAGCAGCGCCCGCCACGCTTTCGCGGACCGATGGCCGAGCAGCGTGCAGGCACGGCTTGGCGCCTCGTATCAGGTCATCGCCGAGGGACTCAACGGGCGTACGACGGTCTTCGATGATCCGATCGACGGCGCGCACAAGAACGGGCGGACCTACCTGCTCCCGTGTCTGGAAAGCCATGCGCCGTTGGATGCAGTGATCATCATGCTGGGCACCAACGATCTGAAGTCTCGCTTCAACCTCATGCCCCATGATGTCGCGGCCGGAGCGGGCCAACTGGTGCGAATGGTCTCGCCAGAGGTGCGCGGACAGAATGGGCTGCACCCGCGGGTGCTCTTGGTCAGCCCGCCGCGGGTCGGTCCCCTCCGGCTATTTGCCGATGTCTTTGCCGCCGCACCGGAGAAGTCCGCACAGCTTGCCCGCCATTACCGGGCTGTCGCCGAGGCGCTTGGCTGCCATTTCCTCGATGCGGCGCTGCACGTGCAGGCCAGTGCGACCGACGGTATTCATCTGGATGCCCCCCAGCAGCGTGCACTGGGGCAGGCGATCGCAGCGGCAATCGATCAGATGCTCCCGTGAATAATTTTCGCGTCCCATTCAAGGCCGGCCCGTTGATCCGCATCGCCAAGGCGGCGCTGGTGTTCAGCGTGGGGCTGTTTGCACTCCTCGCCGGCGTCGGAAACCTCATCGATCCCGCGCCCAACCTGGAATTCGTCGTGCATGTGCTGTCGATGGACACCGTATTTTCGCCCGTGCGCTCGGCGTGGCGTGCGATCACCAATCCCGTGCTCCACGGAACGGCGTTCTGGCTGATCGTGGCGATGGAGCTGGTCGTGGCGGCGCTCTGCCTCTGGGGCTCGGCTCGGCTCTTCGCCAACCTCAGCGCACCGCCAACGCGATTCAACGCGGCGAAGGGGCCGGCAGTTGCCGGCCTCACGCTGGGGATCATCCTCTGGTTCACCGGCTTCATCGCCGTCGGCGGCGAGTGGTTTCTGATGTGGCAGTCGCAGAGCTGGAACGGGATCGACGCCGCCTTCCGCTTCTCTGTTATCCTCCTCCTTACGCTGCTCTTCACGGTTGCCGAAGACCGGGACTGAACTGGCCCGCTCCGTCGTGATTGGCTTTGACAGCGGCGACAAGGCACTTTCCCGACACGCGGCAATCCGCGGCTCCGGCTGACCAGTCGAGCGATTCACCGTCCGTTAAGCCACAGCGGAAGAGCGCAGCCCCGCGGGCTGATATGTTCTGATACTTAGCCCAAGTCCTCGTCGGCTTGCGGCTGACGCTCGCCGAACGTCGGATGCAGCGCATCACCGGACCCGATCAAGCGCAGCGCTTCGGTACAGCGCCTTCTTACCCTTCATTCAGGCATCACCCACTGCGGATTCCAGGCGACCTCCCACACATGCCCGTCAAGGTCGAGGAAGCAACCGGCGTAACCTCCCCAGAAGGTCTCCCGGGCGGGTTTGAGGATGACGGCTCCGGCATTTCTCGCTTCTTCCATGACGGCATCAACCTCGGCTTTGGACGACACGTTATGGCCGATGGTGAATTCGGTCGGGCTCGGAGCGCCGGGCGCAAGACCGGTGTCATGGGCAATGCTCTTGCGGGGCCAGAGTGCGAGCTTGACGCCCGCCTGTAACTCAAAGAACACGACAGCGCCATGCTCAAACTCCCCTCCGACAATGCCTTCGGTCTTGAGACCCAACCCATCGCGATAGAAGCCGAGCGATTTCTCCAGGTCATCCACTCCGAGGGTGACAAGCGTGATCCTTGGGGTCATGAGGTCGCTCCTGTGGCGGCGTGACACCGATTGGACCCGTGTCCGCTGGTGAGGTGCCAGCCGGCCGTCCGATCACCGAGACCGCGCACCCAGCTCCGCGGCAAGACCGCAATGCCGCCGGAAAGGCCCAGCAGCGCGCGCCTGACCCGCCCGTGACGTGTGGAAACACTACCTGGGCCGTTGGCCGAGGTGGAACCACGTTCGTACGGCCGCCGCGATGGTTGCCGCACTGCTGTACACCTTAGGTCTCATGCAGAACGCCGGCACGTGATGTCGAGATCGACTGGTGTCGAGCAGCCACGCGACCGTATCCAGGGCGAGATGATCGCGACCCGTTAACAGGCTGTAGCCCTTGTCCGGTCGGGTCTAGTAGAGCCTGAGACCGGCGAGGAAGCCAGCATGGGTCTGCGGGCAGGATGCCAATGGCCCGGTCCGCCTGCATCCGCGCCACCAGCTTGGCGCCCCCGCCGCGGGCACGAGCTGCCCGCTTATTGCCACACCGCGGGTCGGTTACCCGGACGATCGACGTCGATTCGCCACCAGCGCGCCGGCAAGCGCCGTCCAGCCGGTCTGGTGGGAGGCGCCGAGCCCCTCGCCCGTGTCGCCGTGGAAGTACTCGTAGAAGAGGATTTGCGCGTTCCACGCCGGATCGTGGTCGAAGAGCGTGCCCTTGCCATAGCAGGGGCGCCGACCCCTCTCGTCGCGAAGGAAGAGCCGCAATAGTCTCCCCTCGAGCTCATTGGCTACCGCTCCCAGACTGGCCGCGCGGCCCGAGCCCGTCGGCAGCTCGACCCTAAAGATATCGCCCAGGCTGGCGTGCAGGTTGCGCAAGGACTCGAGTGCCAGGTAATTCAGGGGAAACCTAGCGCGAGAGCGAGCGCAGCCCATAGGGGGAGAGAAATTCGCCTTCGTCGAGCATTCGCGCCAGCACCCGCCGCAGCCGGTGCTCGTCCACCAGGGCAATCAACTCCGCGCGGCCGTCCGAGGCGAAGTGGCGGAGAAAGCCGGCGAACTGCGGCTTGTGATCGATGAACCACTCGGCGCGTGTGCGAAAGTCGGCGAGGCGCTCCCACAGGGACGGATCGAGCTTCACGGCCGCAAACAGCGGGAGCAGCCCCACCATGGACCGCGCACGCACGCGGATGGTCGACCCGTCGGGCATGCGCAGGCGGTCGTAGAAGAACCCGTCCTCCTCGTCCCAGAGCTCATCCATGGCTGCGGCGATGACGGCGAAGTGCTCGAAGAACTTGAGCGCGACGTGCTCGTAGGCGCGGTCCTGGTTCGCGAGGCGCAGGGCCATCTCCAGCATGTTGAGGCAGAACTTCCCCATCCACGCCGTGCCGTCCGATTGCTCCAGGATCTCGCCGCTGGGCAGCATCGCCGAGCGGTCGAAGGGTCCGATGTTGTCGAGGCCGAGGAAGCCGCCCTCGAAGAGGTTGTCGCCCAGCGCGTCCTTACGGTTCACCCACCAGGTGAAATTGATCAGCAGCTTGTGAAATGCGCGGGCCAGGAACTGCAAGTCGCGGCCGCCGTCGATGCGGAAGACGGCGAGAGCCGCCCAGGCGTGAACCGGCGGGTTCACGTCCCCGAACGCCCACTCGTAGGCCGGCAGCTGACCGTTGGGGTGCATGTACCACTCGCGGAACAGGAGGAGCAGCTGGTGCTTCGCCGCCGCCGGATCGATGTGCGCCAGGACCACACAGTGGAAGGCGAGGTCCCAGGCAGCATACCAGGGGTACTCCCACTTGTCGGGCATCACGATGACGTCGTGGTTGTCGAGGTGACGCCAGTCGGCGTTGCGGCCGGTCTGCCGCACCGCCGGCGGGACCGGCTGTCCCGCGTCACCCGCAAGCCAGCGCGTCACGTCGTAGTGGTAGAACTGTTGGCTCCAGATGATCCCGGCGAAGGCCTGCCGCATCACCGCGGCCTCCTCGTCGGCCGCATTCGCCGGTCGCAGGGCGGCATAGTAGGCATCGGCCTCGCGCTCCCTGTCGGCCAACGTGCGCTCCAAGCCCGTGCCCAAGTCCGGGAAGTCGCCCGAGCCCTCGCGCACCAGCCGGAGCCGAAGCTCCACCATGTCCCCGGGAACGACCGTCAGGCGATACCAGCAGGCCATCTTGGTGCCCTGCAACGCCGGATTGACCGTCGCCGCTCCGCCCACGACGTGGTCGTTGATCCCGTCCTTCGGGAAAGGCGTCTGGGCGGGCGCGCCGAACAGGCGGGCCGTGTTGGTCTCGTTCTCGCAAAAGAGGAGCGTCGGCGCCCGCCCCAGCGAATCCGGGCCCGCGATGAGTCGCCAACACCCCAGCCCCGCGGCTTCCGCCACGGCCGCGGCGACGCCGTCGGCGCTTTGCGGTGCTGCGCGAACCTGCGGCCGTGGCTCCCCGCTTTCCCACGACCAGCGGTTGCGAAACCAGAGGGTCGGCAGCACGTGCAGTGGCGCCGCATCCGGGCCGGCATTGCGCAAGCGGATGCGCAGACACAGGTCATGGGGCGCCGCCTTCGCATAGTCCGCGGTGATCTGCCAGTAGCGGTCGCCTTCGAACACGCCGGTGTCGGCAAGCTCGAATTCGGGGTCCGCCCGGCCCCGCCGCGCGTTCTCCTGGCGCAGCCGAGCGTATGGAAACTCGCTCTGCGGGTAGTGATAGCGCCAGCGCAGCCAGGAGAAGGTCGGGGTCGCGTCCAGGTACCACCAGTACTCTTTGGCGTCTTCCCCGTGATTTCCCTCGGAGTTGCTGAGGCCGAAGATGCGCTCTTTGATAAAGGGGTCGCGACCGTTCCAGAAGGCGAGCGCGAGGCACAGGCGCTGATCCAGGTCGCAGATACCGGCGAGCCCGTCCTCGTTCCACCGATAGGCACGCGAGCGCGCTTGCTCGTGGGGGAAATACTCCCACGCCGCACCATCGGCGCTGTAGTCCTCCCGAACCGTCCCCCAGGCACGCTCGCTGAGGTAGGGCCCCAGCAGCTTCCACTCGCCGGGGCGACCCGTTGGGGCCTCCGTCAGCCGCGCGCGCTCCGCCCCGACAGCCGGTGCCGGCCGGTTGACTTTACTCATAACCGGATGCTCACCCCCTCATCGTCCGCACCTTCTCTGTGCCCGCATGGAAACGCCTGCGATTCGACCTGGTGCCGTCCTGCGGATCTGACACCGAAGAAACGATTCGGCTCACGCCTGCGGCGGCCGCCGGTGGCGGCGGTGCCCAGGCCGCCACCTCGCGAACGCGGGAACACCGTCAATCTGGCGAAGCGTCAGCCGATCAGATGTCCGACGTCGTTCCACAAGCGGATGACGGGCTCATGCAGACCGTGCTCATACCCAAGCGTGCTCAGGCTTGCGGTGTCGAGCAGGAAGCGGCTTCCGGCCCCCGGGTCCAAGTCCAGCCAGCGCGCCGCCAGGACACGCAGGAAGTGGCCGCTCGAGAATAGGACGACATTTCCATCCACCGCACGAACCCGCTCGAGGACACGGTCGGCGCGGACTCCGACCGCCGCCGGCGACTCGCCGCCCGGACATCCGTCGCGAAACAGCTGCCAGTCGGGGCGCTCGGCGTGGATGTCCGCGCTTCGGCGTCCTTCGTAGTCGCCGTAGTCCCACTCCAACAGGTCCGGGTCGGTCTTTGCACCGGCGCCGAAGCCCGCCAGCTCGCAGGTGCGCGCGGCCCGCTGTAGCGGGCTCACGAAAACCTCGGCGAACGCAACGCCGGCGAGGTGTTCGCCCAGCCGCCGGGCGTTTCGCTCCCCACGCTCGGTGAGCGGAACGTCGGTGAGCCCTGTGTGTTGGCCCGCCAGGCTCCACGCCGTCTCGCCGTGGCGCGCCAGGTAGACAAGCGGGAGCTCGCCCCGCATATGGACCCTTCCCGGGGCCACCGGCCCCCGTCAAACACCTTGAATCCCAGGCACCGGTCTCGGCGTCGGTGAGGCCATCGCGTGCCCCCGCGCCGTGACACCACCGCTCACCGGCTGCTAGCCGTCGGTTGGTCGTTGGCACCCTGTCGTCAGCCAGAGCCCGCGCTGCGTCCGCAGCGCGTGGCTGGGCGCCGTTCGACCAGCGTTCGCCGAAGCACAGCACCGAGCGTGCCAACTGCCGCCGTCGGCGTGACGGCTGCTCAAATTCCGGGGCGAGGCGGCCGTGCGCACCCACTCGCCGGGTTGACGACTCCGCCGGAAGGCATCCAAGCGCAAGGCCGAGCATTTGCTCGAACGACTGCGACGGGCAATTTGCACCGACGGCTGGTCCGATTGCGCCGGCTAGCCCCCGAGACGCCAGCGGGCAAGCGCAAGTCGCCGCACCGCAGAGCACCCGCAACTTGCAGACTCGTTGGCGCAAGCCGGAGAATCGGGCTAGACGTACCCGCCCTTCAACCCATCGATGCACGGTGACCCAGATGAGCAACTTCGAGCAACAGCTTCGGAAAATGAAGTCAGAGCCCGGGTTCATTGCGGCTTTGGACCAAAGCGGCGGCAGCACACCCAAGGCGCTGGCCCTTTACGGAATCGGAGACGATGCGTGGTCCAACGAGGAGGACATGTTTGCGATCGTGCATCAGATGCGCACACGCATCATTACCAGCCCCAGTTTCACCGGCGAGCGGATTCTCGGCGCCATCCTGTTCGAGGACACCATGGACAGGGAGATCGCAGGACAGGCCACCGCGGACTATCTCTGGACCGTCAAGCGGGTCGTGCCGTTTCTGAAGGTAGACAAGGGTCTTGCCGCTGTCCAGGACGGGGTCCAGTTGATGAAGCCCATGCCCGGGCTCGTGCCCCTGCTCGAGAAGGCCAAGGCAAAGCGCATCTTCGAGGCATCAGGCACTTGAGCAGGTGGTGCGATTAGCGGTCGAGCGCTCGCCGCAATGCCTGAGTCGGCTCCTATGCGCCATGGGTGGTGGTACTGCGCCGTCGCGAGGAGAGTCCTCCGGGCCAGCGGGGTTCGTCCGTGATACTGTCGACCATTGCCTGAGTCTCCGAGCTAGCCACCTGGGACGGATAGGCCATGGAGCTCCTCCCTCGCGCGCACAAGGCATCCCAAGTCCGGAAAATGCCGAGCCCGACGGCACTGGGCAATCGAGCCCCGCTTGCCGGTCCAGGGCCGGCCGTCCTGGCGAGCCCGCGAGCGCCTGCACTTACTCGGCTCTCACCCTTGGTCCGGACGCGAAAGGCCACAAACCGGCGATCTCCTGCGGCTTGAGATGCACCGCTTCCTTCCCGGTGCCGTCAACGGCCTTGACTACACGAACGTTCGCAGATGGGCACTGTGGGACCTGGCCCCGACACCTTCGAGCGCGGTTCCAGCGGATTGATAGTGAAAAATGGCTCCTAACGGGAGCTCACCAGCGCCGATAGCTCGTTATCTCCGGGGTTCACTTTGTAGGGCGGCTGCCCGATCGGGCGATCCGCCATTCCCCCGTCCATCACGCTGCCGGAACGTTCCGGCAAACGGCAGCCTGGCTGGCCGGCGCCGTGCCTCTCGGCATGTATAGGAAGCTCCTGTTGGAGCTCTTGCACCCTACGCGGGCCCGGCATGGCGCACGTAGCATGCCCTGATAATCATCTAGCCGACTCCTCCACCAGGTCCTACGTGTCAAGTGAAAGCCTTGAGAACGCAACGGCCTGAACGGAGGAGCCAGCAATTAAACTCTAGGGCGGAATCGACCCGCATTCCAACAACAGCGTGATCGCGCTGTTGGACGAGGAAGATACGGTCGTGTGCCAGCGGCGCTTGCCCAATGAGCTGCCGCAAATCCTCGGCGCGCTCGAGCCATTCGCAGAGGCCGTCGCAGGGCTGGTGGTGGAGTCGACCTACAACTGGTGCTGGCTGGTCGATGGGCTGATGGCGGCCGGCTACCCCGTCGGTGCGCGCACGGAATGGCACGCCGGCAGACGATCTGTCTGATACGAACGCCTTGCCGTGAAAGGCGCGCGCAGCGCGCTCCGAATCCCCCTCGCCCCAGCGGGTAGAGGGGTTGGGGTGAGGGGGGGAAAGCTGGCGCGATCGATACCACTGACTTGCGCACCGTCACTCTCAAATCAGATCGACCGGACTGCGGATCGGTGCGACACCGGGCCGGTTCATGACGTGCGTGTAGATCATGGTCGTCGAGACATCAGCGTGACCCAGCAGCTCCTGGACCGTGCGGATGTCGTAGCCGGCCTCGAGCAGATGAGTGGCAAAGGAATGCCGGTTATGCCGCGTGCGGCATAATGCGGCAGCGTGTGTATGCCCAACACGGCGGTCAAGGCCAACCCGGCGCGTGTCGGGGCTAAGCTCGACCGAAGCGCCGTGCCGCGCGCCGGTCGGCTTAGCGGATACGTTAGCTCAGAAGCTCACCACCGAAATGGCAACGAACTTCGTAATGAGAATGAGGTACAGTAATCATGCGGAGATTGAAACATGACCAATCGGGAACATATTGAGCGTCAAGTGAAGCAGTTGAACTCTTCAGACTTTGCAAAGTTTCGAGAGTGGTTTCGCGAATATGAATGGCAACAATGGGACCGACAGATTGAACGTGATTCTCAAACAGGCAGACTAAAGGCGCTGCCTGAAAAAGCCCTTTCGGATCATGCGGCCGGCAGGACAAAGCCAATTTGAACCATTTTACGAATGCCGATTTTTGGTTCTGCTACCGGAATCTACCCGAAGAGATTCCGAGGCGCGCACAGAAAGCCTATGAATTATTACGCGAAAATCCCCGACACCCATCACCAAGACCACGGGTCAGGTCTTTCCACGTGCGTCGACTCGGACTAGGCTGCGTGCATTGCGAGACCCCTGCGCAGGAAGAGGCGTATCTACTCGAGCTTTCCCGCTACCTTGTGCCCGTGAGAACGTCCGCTCTGCCGCGAAAGCGGACGTTGCGCCGAGGCGGTTTTGCCGGCCGAGCGCACTCGGCGAAGGCATACAGACAGAAGGGATAGAGTCGACACGTCCTGGCGAAAGCGCCGATCCTGCATGGCGGCACGCAGCGATCGCCTGCGGTGAATGCAAGCGGTCGCGGATCGGGGCAATGCCGCCCGTACCGCCGCCGCGTGCTCAAAGCCTTCATGCGTTGGGGGTTGCTGGAGGCGGGCGCGCGCGATGAGATGCCCGCCTGGCAGCATGGCGGGGGCCTCTCGCTGGATGCCGCGGTGCGCAGCGCCGCCGATCTCTCCTTGCCGCGGACCGCCACAGTGG
>JARRNE010000118.1:0-1043 GCA_037385305.1 Chromatiaceae bacterium
CGGCGTTCTTCGGGAGAGATTCCCGCAGCAGAATGCGCCGGGGGACCTCATGGCGGCCCAGATGGGACCTGCACCAGGTTCTCAGCTCCCCGGCATTCGCATCCTCGCCGGGCGTCAGCACGATAAAGGCCACGGGAATCTCCCCGTGGAGGGGATCCGGCTCGCCGACCACCGCCGCCTCCGCCACCGCCGGGTGGCGGTACAGAACCTCCTCGATCACACGAGGATACACGTTCATTCCGTTGGTTATGATGAGATCTTTGATGCGGTCAACCAGGTAGAAGTAGCCGTCCGCATCCCGATAACCCAGATCGCCGGTGCGGAACCAGTCGCCGAAAAAGCCGGCCCGGGTCTCGTCGGGAAGCCCCCAATAGCCCCTCATGACGTTCGGCCCCCGCACGCAGACCTCCCCATGCGACCCATCCGGGAGCCATTGGCCATCCGGGCCTGCAATCCGCATCTCCACGTCTGCAATCGGCAGGCCCACGGAACCGGGCTTCCGCGGTCCATCGAGGGGGTTGACGCAGGTCACCGGCGAGCACTCCGTCGGACCGTCCCCCTCCAGCACGGGCGCCCCGAAACGCTGCTCAAACGTGGCCATCACCGCCCGGGGCATGGCGGCACCGCCGGAGACGCAGAAGCGGATCGAGCGCCACTGGGCAACCGCAGAATCGTCCAGCCGGAGCAGGAGGCTGTACATGCTGGGGACACCGAGAAACACGGTCGCCTGATGTCGGCTGACCGCCGCTGTCACCAGCCGCGGATCGAACCGGTCCACCGGAATGAATCCCAGTCCGTGGAGCAGCGGGGTGAGCATCCCGACCGTCGCAGCAAACGCATGAAACATCGGCAGCACAACGAGGATGCGGTCCCGACCAGGGACAAGCGTCAGGGCGCCCATGATGCTCCCCGCGTTTGCGGTGAGATTGCCGTGGGTCAGCATGGCCCCCTTCGGACGACCCGTGGTACCCGAGGTATAGAGGATTGCGGCAAGCGCCTCGGCGGGATCCGTGGTCAGCGCCGGGACTGGCCCGCCGACCTCG
>JARRNE010000118.1:1079-2693 GCA_037385305.1 Chromatiaceae bacterium
TGGTCAGCGCCGGGACTGGCCCGCCGACCTCGGCCAGGGCCTCTAACGAGGGCTCGTCATCTGCCCCTGGTTGACCAATGCGCACCGCGATCTCCAGGCCGGGGAGTGCCGCCCTCACCTGCGCCGCGAGTTCGGTCAGCCCTACGTGGAAGAATAGGCCCCTGACGCCCGCATCCGAGAGCATGAAGACGATCTCTTGGGGGTTGAGCAGCAGATTGATAGGGACGACGGTGGCGCCCGCCTTCAGGATCCCCAGATAGGCGATCGCGAACTCCGGGCAGTTGGGGCAATAGAGACCGATGCGGTCTCCCGAATTGATGCCTCGCTCCGCCAGCCCGGCGGCGACCCCGTCGGACGCGACGTCCAGGTCCGCGAAGGTCCATGAGCGGGCGTCGCTGAAGACGGCGGTCTCGCTCCCCCGACCCGCCACAGTCCGGCGGAAGGCCGCGGAAATTGATCGAGGCCCCTCCCTGAGCACGGTGCGGCGCTGCCCCCTAGATCACCTTGGAAAAGCCCACAGGGCCTTCCTTTGCAGCCAGATAGGCGTCGAAGCTCATGCAGATATTCCGGATCAGGAGCCGGCCCTTCGGGAGCACGCGGATGGCTTTCTCGTCGAGCTCCAGCAGACCATCCGCCTCCATGGGGGTGAGCGCCGGCAGCGAATCACGGAAGTATTGCTTGAAGTCGATCCCCCAACTCCTCTCCACCGATGCAATATCCAGCACGAAATGACAGATCAGCCGGGTGATGACGTCCCGACGGATCTCGTCGTCCCGGCTGAGCCTGATGCCTCGGAAGACCGCAAGTCGGCCGGCATCCAGGTCCGCGTAATACTCCTCGAGGCTACGCCGATTCTGCGCATAGGTGTTGGCCACCTTGGCGATAGAGGTCACACCGAGCCCGACAAGGTCGCAATCCGCATGGGTGGAGTAACCCTGGAAATTGCGGTACAGGGTGCCCTCCCGCTGGGCGATCGCCAGCTCGTCGTCCGGAAGGGCGAAGTGGTCCATCCCGATATAGACATAACCGGCACCGGTCAGCCGGTCGATGGTCGTCTGCAGGATGTCCAGCTTCACCTGGGGCGGCGGCAGCTCCTCCGCATTGATCCGCCGCTGGGGCATGAACCGCTGGGGAAGGTGGGCGTAGTTGAAGACCGACAGGCGGTCCGGGCCGAATCCGATGACGCGCTCGACGGTGCGCGAGAAGCTCTCCGCGGTCTGAAACGGCAGCCCGTAGATCAGGTCGACGCTGACCGAGCGGAACGCCTCGCGGCGGGCGGCCTCCACCACGGCCACGGTCTCCGCCTCGGTCTGGATCCGGTTCACCGCCCGCTGGACCCGCTCATCGAGGTCCTGGACGCCGAGGCTCATGCGGTTGAAGCCGAGCCGCCGCAGAAGCGCGATCGTCTCCGCATCCGCCTCCCTCGGATCGATCTCGATGGAATACTCGCCCACATCGTCGCCGGCGAGCTCAAACCAACGTCGGGTCTTCTCCATGAGCTCCGTCATCTGCTGCCGGCTGACGAAGGTCGGCGTGCCCCCACCCCAGTGCAGCTGCTCCACCCGGCGCCCCGCCTCGAACAGGCCGCTCTGCATCTCCAGCTCCCGGTAGACG
>JARRNE010000118.1:2772-13038 GCA_037385305.1 Chromatiaceae bacterium
ACGCCACCTCTGTGAACCCCTCGTGGAACTCCACGGCGGTCGGGTAGGAGGTGTAGCGGGGGCCGCTCTGGTCGTATCGGCGAATCAGCCCCAGGTCGAGCTCAATGCCCTGATCCATCGCGTGGGTGCTCACCCGCCGTCCCTTTCAACATCGAGACCCCGGCGATGCGTCTCATTCTGCTCGAAGAGCGGGTGAAACTCCACCAACTGCTCACGCCGCATCAGAAACACTCCCTCCCCGCCACGCTCGAACTCCAGCCACATGAAGGGGACATCCGGAAAGCGCTGCTCCAGCTCCTCCGCGCTGTTGCCCACCTCCACCACGAGAATGCCCCCTTCGTTCAGATGGGAGGGCGCGTCGGACAAGATACGCAGCACCAGGTCCAGCCCGCTCTCCCCGCCGGCCAACCCGACGCGGGGCTCCTTATGGTACTCCTCTGGGAGGGCGGCCAGCTCCGCGGCGCTCAGGTAGGGCGGATTGGAAACGATGGCGTCGTATGTGCGTCCGGTCAAACCGGAGAAGAGGTCTGATTCCACGACCCGAACCCTGTCCTCGAGTCCGTGGCGCGCGACGTTTCGGGCGGCGACCTCGAGGGCACCTCGGGAGATTTCGACGAGGTCGACCTCAGCCTCCGGGAGATAGACCGCAGCGGCAATGCCGATGCACCCCGAGCCGGCGCCGAGATCCAAGACCCGGCGGATCCGCTCCGCGTCCGCCCAGGGATCGAAGCCCGCCTCGATGAGCTCCGCCAGAGGCGACCTCGGGACCAGGACCTGATCGTCGACGTAGAATTCCAGACCGGCGAACCAGGCCCGGGTGGTGAGGTAGGAGGCGGGCTTCCGCTCCGTGATGCGCCGCTCGATCAGGGCGGCGACCGCTCCGCGCTCCGGCTCGGTAAGACCGCAGTCGCGGTACATGGCGGGGAGGTCCGGCGGGAGATGCAGCGCAAACAACACCAGCTGTGCCGCCTCGTCCAATGCGTTGTCCGTGCCGTGCCCGAAGAACAGCCCGGCCGCGTTGAAACGGCTTGCGCCCCAGCGGATGAAGTCCTGAATGGTGTGCAGCCCGTCAGGTGATCCTGCCATGCCCTCTGTCCAGACTAGAGCGATCGTCGCGCTGCGCCTCCACGCCGCGCTGGGAGCAAGCGAACAGCGCGCTTCCTTGCGCAAGGAGCTGACGCATCGACGGACGGTCGTGATCAGGCCGCGCGGCGCTTGCGCGGCGCATGCAGGGTGTCGACCTTGATGACCGGGTGCTCGCGCCTGCCCCGCTCCACCTGATCGGCGAGCGTGATGCCGCTGAGGAACCGAAAGATCTCGTCGCTCAGCTCGTCCCAAAGGGTATGGGTGAGGCAGCGCTTGCCTTCCCGGCAGTTTTCCCTGCCCCCGCAACGGGTGAACTCGACCCACTCATCGACTGCACAAATGATATCCGCGATGGAGATCTGCTCGGAGGGACGACCCAGATAGTATCCGCCGCCCGGACCGCGGACACCCCTCACCAGCTGCTTGGAGCGCAGGGCGGCGAAGAGCTGCTCGAGGTAAGACAGGGAGATACCCTGGTTGACAGAAATATCTGCCAATGTCACGGGGCCCCGGCCGGAATTCAGCGCAAGGTCCAACATGGCCGTTACCGCATATCTGCCTTTGGTGGAAAGTCTCATGGTCGGTTTTCCTTTGCGTGGTTTGAATTACCCGCCTCGTGGTTTGAATTACCCACCTACGGGTGGAAGAAAGCATAGCTATTCTTTACAAAAATGGTCAAGAATTGGCGTCAAAGATTCTCCGCAGGCGGCCGCTTGGCCCACCTCCAAAATTTGGCCGTGGAATTTCGCGCAGGTTCCCTTGTTCGCACCGAGGGAGATCGGGCCACCGGCCGTCGCCGATGCGGGCTCAGCATCCCGCGGCGCGGGCACCGGTCAAATCGACTTCCTCAAGCGAGCGTGGAGAGGGCGCTTTCCGTGTCCCCCTAGGGGACAGGGCCGCAACCCAATTGAACTGGTAGCCTTGGCGGGCGCAGTAGGCGAGCCACTTCGAAAGGAATAGGTTAACCTTCCACTTGGCGTCGAGGGCCGGAGACCGATAGTCGCTGCGTAGGGGCAGTGCGGTCTCGAGCAGATCGATCACTTCGACTTGACCGGCGTCGTGGTAAACGCGCAGAAGGGCGTCAGGATCGGCCTCCTCGACCCGGTGCACCTTGCCGTCCGCGTAGGGGAACAGGTAGGTGAGGCGCAGCAGAGTCGTGTAGCGTGACTGCTCGATGATCTCCAGATGGAGGTCAGGCCCTCCGATGCGAGTGGACCGCAGCTCGCCTTGAACCCTGCGCAGCTCCGGGATCATACGCGAGAGGAGGCGGTAGTTCTCTTCGCACAGACTCATCAGGGCGCCCACGGTCGGCCGCCCTGAGACCACGAGGGAGGTCTGCCAAGGGCCACGGCACGCCGTGATCACAGCGGCACGGCCCAGGAGAAGGCGGGCTGGACAGGCACAGGCCAGAGCGAATCAGGGGGTCGCTGGCGCGCTAGGAAGAGGGACACCGGCGGGTCAAGCGGTTCCTTGCTGCTGGGCCTCGACCTGACTGCGCACCTCCGCCATATCCAGCTCCTGCGCCTTCTGCAGAAGCTGGCGAAAGGCCCCCTCAGGCAGTGCACCCGGCTGGGCGAAGATGATGATCTGCTCCCGGAAGATCATGAGGGTGGGAATTGAGCGGATCTGAAAATGGGCCGCAATCTCCTGCTCGTCTTCGGTGTTCACCTTCGCAAACACGATGTCGTCGTGATCTTCCGAGACCTTCTCGTAGACAGGGGCGAAGGAGCGGCAAGGACCACACCAGGGTGCCCAAAAATCGACGATCACGAACGCGTTGCCCTGGACGGTCTCTTCGAAGTTGTCTTTGCTGAGCTCTACAACAGCCATTTGTTCCACCTAATCGCCAGACTTAGCGCCGCATACTAACAGAATCGCCCCCCGCATCGCAGTCTTCCATGCTCAGGGTGCGGCCATCCCCCCTCCGCACCACCTGAGGCCCCTCGAGGCCGCCGAGCGGGGACGTCCGGACGAGGCGCCTTCGGTCCGAGAAACAACGCCGGACAAAGGCCCGGCCTTGCTCTCCGAACGGCGCAGGGACTCGGACTCAAACGGCGTCAAGCCCGCGGAAGATCTGGTCCCGGATCTCCTCGACGCCGCCGATGCCCTGGATCCTTATGTAGCGGGGCCCACCTTCACCGCCCTGATTCGCCCATCGGGAGTAATAATCGATCAGGGGCTCGGTCTGGTCGTGGTAGACCTTCAGGCGCGCCCGGACAATCTCTTCCTTGTCGTCGTCCCGCTGGATCAGGGACTCGCCGGTCACATCGTCCTTGCCCTGCTCCTTCGGCGGATTGAACACCACGTGATAGGTCCGACCGGAGGCCAGATGGACCCGGCGGCCGGACATGCGCCTGATGATCTCCTCGTCGGGCACGTCGATCTCCACCACGGCATCGACGAAGATCCCGGCGTCCTTCATCGCATCCGCCTGGGCCAGGGTGCGGGGAAAGCCATCGAACAAGAAGCCGTTCTTGCAGTCGTCCTCCTCAATGCGCTCCTTCACCATCCCCATGATGATGTCGTCGGACACCAGCCCCCCCTCGTCCATGATCTTCTTCGCGGCCTTGCCCAAATCGGTACCGGCCTTCACGTGGGCCCGGAGCATGTCTCCGGTGGAGATCTGGGAAATGCGGTACTTCTCCTTTACGAAGCCCGCCTGAGTGCCCTTGCCGGCACCGGGTCCGCCCAAAAGGATGATGCGCATCAGGTGTTGTCCTCGGTTGTCCTTCAGAAACCTAAGAGTCTGCCACAAGGGGCCCGCCTAAGCTATTTCACAGAGCGGATGCGGCAACACAGGGGCTTATCGATCTCCCGCAGCAGACTCGAAGGGATCATTTCCCCGCAAGCATCATGTTGAGCATCAGCCGATTGAGTCGGCCGACGAAGGCGGCCGGGTCGTCCAGCTGCCCTCCCTCGGCCAGCTGCGCCTGATCGAAGAGCAGCTGTCCCAGGTCTGCGAACCGGGCCTGATCGCCCTCGGCCTCCAGCCGCTTCACCAGCGGATGCTCGAGGTTCACCTCCAGGACCGGCTTCAGTGTCGGGGCCGCTTGGCCGACCGACTTCAGCACCCGTGCCAGATTCGCGCTCATGTCGTACTCGCCGACCACCAGGCACGCAGGGGAATCGACCAGCCGCGTGCTCGCCCGCACCTCCTTCACTTGCTCACCCAGGGCCTCCTGCAGCCGCTTCAGCAGGTCGCCATGCTCCTTCACGGCCTTCTGCTCTTCGCCCTCGCCGGCGGTGGTCGAGAAACGCAAGAGCGCTGCGATCCGCTCTCGATTCGCGTAGTCCTCTGCCGGCCCCTCCTTCATGACACGGCCGAACTCCGTCCAGACGGCCTGGTATTTGTCCGGCTCGTCCTTGGCGAGCCCCTCCAGGAGACTCAGCATCCGCTTGGTGTTTGCCTGGCGGATGGTGTCGATCTTACGGTTGTGCTGGAGCAGCTCGCGGGAGACGTTCAGAGGGAGGTCGTCCGAATCCACGACCCCTTTTACGAACCGCAAATAGTGGGGCATGAGCTTGTCCGCCTCATCCATAATGAAGACGCGGCGGACGTAAAGCTTGACGCCGTGCTTCTGGTCCCGATCCCAGAGGTCCCAGGGGGCCCGCTTCGGCAGGTAGAGAAGCGCGGTGTATTCGTTGGTGCCTTCCACCCGGTTGTGAGCCCAGGCCAGGGGCTCATCGAAGTCGTGTGAGATGTGCCGGTAAAACTCCTGATAGTCCTTGTCCGTGAGATCGGACTTGTTGCGCATCCAAAAGGCGGTGCCCCGGTTGACCTGCTCGTACTCCGGCGCCTTCTCGGCGCTCTCCTTCTCTTCTCCCTCCCCCATGGCCTCCTTGCGCATCTCCACCGGCAGCGCGATGTGGTCGGAGAACTTGCCGATGATCCCGCGCAGCCGCCAAGGCTCCAGGAACTCCTTCTCGTCGTCCTTGATGTGGAGGATGACGTCGGTGCCGCGTTGCTCCTTGTTCACCGTCTCCAGCGTGTAGCCGCCCTTGCCCTCGGAGTCCCAGCGGACCCCGTGCTCCGGACCGAGCCCGGCCCGCCGAGAGATCAATGTCACCCGATTCGCAACGATGAAGGCCGAATAGAACCCGACGCCGAACTGGCCAATGAGCTGGCTGTCCTTCGTTTGGTCGCCGGAGAGCCGCTCCAGGAAGCGGCGTGTCCCGGAGCTCGCGATGCTGCCGATGGTCTCGGCGACCTCCTGACGGCTCATGCCGATCCCGTTGTCGGAGACGGTGACAGTGCCCGCATCTGCATCGACCTCCACCCGAATCCGAAGATTCGGGTCGCTCTCGTAGAGGCCTTCGTCGGTGAGGGCTTCGAACCGCAGCCTCTCGGCGGCATCCGACGCGTTCGAGACGAGCTCCCGCAGGAAGATCTCCTTGTTCGAGTAGAGGGAGCGGATGACGAGGTCGAGCACCTGGCTGACCTCGGCCTTGAATTCCAGGGTTTCCTTGTGCGCTTCAACGGACATGGGTGTTACCGGTCTGCTCGCTGGATGGTTCATGGGGGACGCCACCGGCCCGCGGGGTGAGGCGATTTCTGTCAAATCCCATACCATCTTGCTGGTCCTTTCGCCCCCCTTCGGCGTCACGCCGGCAGTCCCATAGCCTCGCTATGCTCCCACCGTCGCTGCTTGAAGGCGAACGAAAATCCTGCGCCATCCGGTATGTGATTTTCCGGCAATCGCCTAAAATGCCGCCAGTCGCGCCTTTTTCGCGCGTGGTTCAATGTAGTCGTTTTCCACGATTATCAAGGGTTATTCGAGATGGAACCGAAAGTCGTCGCCACCCAGCCGTTCGAGGGCCAACGCCCGGGGACCTCCGGCCTGCGCAAGAAAGTCAAGGTTTTCCACCAGCCCCACTATCTCGCGAATTTCGTCCAGTCCATCTTCGACAGCCAAGAGGATCTCAAGGGCGGCGGTCTGGTGGTCGGCGGCGACGGGCGCTTTTATAACCGGGAGGCGATCCAGGTCATTCTGCGCATGGCCGCGGCAAACGGGGTGAGCAAGGTCCTGGTCGGCCGCGGGGGGATACTCTCCACGCCTGCGGCGTCCTGCATCATCCGCAAGTACAAGACCCAGGGCGGGATTATCCTCTCTGCAAGCCACAACCCCGGCGGCCCCAACGGAGATTTCGGGATCAAATTCAACGTCGCGGCCGGCGGACCGGCCCCCGAGAACGTTACCAGCGCGATCTACGAGCGCACCACCAAGATTGACCGTTACCTGACCGTCGACGCGCCCGACGTGGATCTGGATCGGCTGGGATCCATGCAGATCGATGCCATGGTGGTGGAGGTCATAGACCCGGTGGCGGACTATGCCCAGCTGATGGAGTCCCTGTTCGACTTCAACGCGATTCATCAGCTCTTCAACTCGGGCATGTTCCGCATGCGCTTCGATGCCATGCACGCGGTGACCGGGCCCTATGCCGTCGAGATCCTGGAGAACCGGGCCCTGGTCGCGATGACCCGGGGCATGGACGGCCTCGACTTCGGGGCCGCTTCCGATGGTGACGGCGACCGCAACATGATCCTCGGCAAGGACTTCTTCGTCACCCCGAGCGACAGCCTTGCGGTCCTGGCCGCCAACGCCCACCACGCCCCGGGCTACAAGGACGGGATCGTCGGCATCGCCCGCTCCATGCCCACCAGCCAGGCGGCGGATCGGGTGGCCGAGGAGCTCGGCATCGAATGCTACGAGACCCCGACGGGGTGGAAGTTCTTCGGCAACCTCCTGGACGCCGGCCGCATCACCCTGTGCGGAGAGGAGAGCTTCGGTACGGGCTCCGACCACGTGCGCGAGAAAGACGGCCTGTGGGCGGTCCTCTTCTGGCTCAACCTGCTTGCCGTGCGTCAGCAGCCGGTGGGGGACATCGTGCGGGAGCACTGGCGCCGGTTCGGCCGCAACTACTACACCCGACACGACTACGAAGGGGTGGACGCCCCCGCGGCCGAACAGCTCATGGGTCACCTTCGGATCCTGCTGCCCGACCTGCCGCGCAAGCGGCTCGGGGAATACCAGGTCCGCTATGCGGATGACTTTGCCTACACCGACCCGGTGGACGGCGGCCGCGCCGACAAACAGGGGATCAGGATCGGCCTAGAGGGCGGGTCTCGCATCGTCTTCCGCCTGTCCGGGACCGGCACCGAAGGCGCAACCTTGCGGGTCTACCTGGAATCCTACGAGTCCGACCCGCACAAGATCGATCGAGAGACCCAGGAGGTCATGCGCCCCCTGGTCCTGATCGCCCGGGAGCTCGCGCAGATCGAGGCGCGCACCGGTCGTTTGGAGCCGGACGTCATCACCTGAGGGTTTTCCGCAGAGGGAGCTCATTGGCCAGTGTGGCCGAGGCCGGCGCGGTGCCCAAACCGGACGGCGCGGGACCCATTGCGGGTTGACATAGGCACAGAAACCCGGATGCGGCACTTCAAGCTCCGAGAAGGGCGGAACTGCTGGCGCGTGGCCCGCGCCGATCGTTTTGCCGTGCTCGTGGACGGCGAGGAATACTTCGCGGCGGTCCGCCAAGCCCTCATCGCGGCGGAGCGGTGCATCTTCATCCTCGCCTGGGACATTGACAGCAGGGTTGCGCTGGTGCGGGACGACCCGGGAGACGGGTGGCCGATCGCCCTCGGCGAGCTGCTGCAGAGCCTGCTGGAGGACAGGCCAGCCCTCGAGGTCTTTGTCCTGGTCTGGGACTATGCTCCGATCTACGCCCTGGAGCGGGAGCCCGTCTTCTTCGGCAACACGCCCTGGGAGGGACACGAGCGGCTGCATTTCCGCAGGGACGACACCCACCCGCTCGCCGCCAGCCATCATCAGAAGCTGGTCCTCGTGGACGGGCGCATCGCCTTCTGCGGCGGCTTCGACCTCAGCAAGTGGCGCTGGGACACCAGCGCGCACCTCCCCCAGGATTCCCGCCGGGTGGACGCCTCAGGCCAGACCTACCCCCCCTTTCACGACGTGCAACTGCTGGTGGACGGGGAAGCTGCGGGGGCCCTGCAGGCTCTCGCCAACGGACGCTGGAAGGCCGCCACGGGGGGGCCGCCGGCGGCCGGCATCCCCTCCCAGCAGGACCCTTGGCCCGGCAGCGTCGTCCCCTTGTTCCACGACCAATCCTGCGCCATTGCCCGCACGCTGCCGCCCTATCGCCAACGCCCGGCAGTGGCCGAGGTCGAGCGTCTCTACCTCGACATGATCGATGCCGCCGAGCGATTCATCTATGCCGAGAACCAGTATCTGACCTCCGGTGTCATCAGCGACGCGCTCGCCCGCCGCCTGCGCCAGCGCAAGGGCCCGGAGGTCGTGATTGTCCTGCCCAAGGAGACCGGAGACTGGCTGGAGCAGCACACCATGGACGTGCTTCGGGCACGCTTGCTCCGGCCGTTGCGGGAAGCGGACGTCCACGGCCGGCTCCGCGTCTATTACCCGGCCATACCCGACCTCTCCAACGGTGCCCTCATGGTCCACGCCAAGCTCATGATCGTGGACGACCGACTCCTTCGGGTGGGCTCCTCGAACCTGAGCAACCGATCGATGGGGCTCGACAGCGAATGCGATCTCTGCGTCGCCGCGGGGGATAAGGGGGACGAGTCGGCCATTGCCGGTCTGCGCCGCCGCCTGCTCGCCATGTTCCTTAGCAAGGACCCGGAGCAGGTCGCAAACGCGGAGGTCCGGGAAGGCAGCCTGATCGCGGCCATCGAGTCCCTGCGCGACACTGGACGCAGCCTCGCCCCGCTGGACGGGGACGTGGACCCCGAGTGGGAGCGACAGCTTCCCGATGACCGCCTGGTGGACCCCGCGCGGCCCCTGAGCCCCTCCGCCGTGAGCGATGCGGTGATCGGGAACGATCAGCTTCCTAATGCACGGCGCCGCTTTCGGCTCGGAATGGCCCTAGTCACCTTTCTGCTGCTCCTGGCCGCCGCCTGGCGCTGGACGCCCCTCGGGGATGCGCTGGAGCCCGGGGCGCTGGCGGCCACCGTGACCGAGGCCCTGCGCGGTCCATGGGCCCCCCTGCTGCTGATGCTGGGCTTCGTGATCGTCACACTGGTGGCCATCCCGGTGACCCTGATTATCCTCGTCACCGCCCTGGTCCAAGGGGCGGTCGCGGGGGCTGCCTATGCCCTGGCCGGGTCCACCCTGGCCGCGGCAGTCAGCTACGGCCTCGGAAGCTATCTCGGCCGACCCACCGTCGAGCGGCTGTCCGGCGGCAGCCTGCACCGCCTGAGCGAACGGCTGGCGCGCCGTGGAATCCTCACCATCATCACCGTGCGCGTGGTCCCCGTGGCTCCGTTCACCGTGGTCAACCTGTTCGCCGGCGCATCCCACATCCGATTCCGCGACTACCTGATCGGCACCATCGTCGGCATGCTGCCCGGGGTCGCCGCCATGTCGGTGTTTGCCGAAGGCATCCTGGGCATGATCGAAGGCGCCAAGGCGGGCGACTTTCTCGTCATCGTCCTGGGAATCTTATTCGTGGTCGGCTTCGCCCTGCTCGCCCGCCGCCTCCTTGCCATGGCGAGCCGCAGACCCGGCACCGATGCCTAGAAATCTTCGTGCACCCGAATCGAGTCGAACCCGATCTCGCGAGCAACCTCGGTGACCTGGTCGAGATCGTGATAGACCTTCTCCGTACCCGTGTGGTCGGTGTAGGTGACCTGGTCCCCCGAGCGCGTCGTGAAGAGAAGCACCCAGCCGTTGGCATCCGCCGCGGTTGCGATCTCCGCTTCTACCAGATCTCCGCCCGCAAGCGCCTGGATTGCCGTGTCGTGGTCCATAGTGCCATCACCCATTGAGAACAAATAGCCCGCGCGCGCGACACAACCGAGCTCCCGGGACAGGGAGGAGGCACGCCCGTCGACGGCGACAGCCCAGCACCTCGACGCATGCCTCTGGGCCCTGGTCCGGCAACTTGAGCTTAGCATGAGGACTCCGAGGGCGCTGGGAGCCGCGCCTGACAGGAGACCATTCAAGATATACGGACGGCGCGCGTTCAGCGTGCTGTGTTCAGTCAGGCTGCACCGCCTCGTAGGAGTCCGCTTGCGGGAGACATTGCCTGCCGGTCACGGGCAAGGAGCCGCAAGCGCTGCAGCAGGTCCTGGCGGTCGTGGGTCTGTTGGAGATAAGCCAGCAGGGCGAAGTAGTCCCCGGCGGACAGTCCGTCCCAGAG
>JARRNE010000119.1:0-6547 GCA_037385305.1 Chromatiaceae bacterium
CCATGCTCTTATTCTCTGTCTCCTTGCCCTGTTCTGCAGTGCCCTACAGGCCGCGCCGCCGCCAGAGCCCCAGGCGGCCGCTGCGGAGGATGTGGCGCGGGCCTACTTGCTGGCCCTCAAGGCGCAAGGATTTGCGGCCAACGCGAACTTCATGGACCCGGAGGAGCTGGCCCGATTCAAGGCCATATTGATGCCGGTGTTTAATGCCCAGGCGAGGGCTGGCAGCCGGGCCCTGATTAGCGCCACCTTCGGTTATGGCGCCACCCTGGCGGAGGTGCGCAAAGCGACTCCTGTGGATTTCATGCGTCACCTGGCCCGAGTCATGGCCGCCCGGATGCCGAAGCAGTCGATGGATTTCACCGATCTGAAGGTGCTCGGGGCGATTCCCGAGAAGGACCGGGCTTATGTGCTCGTCCGCACACTCGCGGCTCCCGATGAGCCAAGCAGGGAGCGGGTGATTGTGGTGACCTTGCATCCTTACGAGGGCACCTGGAAGCTAGCGCTCAGCGCTGACATGGAGGAGGCCGCTCAGTCTCTGGGCGATCCGACTCGTCAACCGCATCTCGAGCCTTGGCACCCTTGCGATGACCAGGCCAGGGCTCCGGTACCGCCCACTCTGCCCGAGGCTCAGAGGGACGGTGGCCAACAGGTTAGGCCGTGACGACCTGTGCGCCGTGATTCTCCGTTGCTGCGTAACGGTGCGACCGAGAAAGACCTCGCCTTCTTCCTCTGAGTAGGCGAGCGGGCCAAGCGCGCGCCCTCGGGGATGATGCTCACCAGGCTGCTGAACCTCTGCGGACTGCGGAGGAAGTCGATGAGCTCGTCCACCAGCGCCGGGTCCCTGGGGTTGTAGGTCTCGAAGTAGGATGCATCGTTCCGGCTTCCCTCAAGGCGATTAGCGCTATCCCTCAGCTGTGCGCGAGGGGACGGGTACGGGCCGTCGAGACACGCCGTAAATACTTTCCATGCAGGCTCCACGGCGGCCTCCGTGGCGCCGAGGGTCCCGCCGACCCGTACCGGCCCCCCGTCTTACGATGAAAGTCGCGCGTAGCGCGCTCCTTGTCACCCTCGCCCACTGGGAGACGGCCGGGGTGAGGGAAACGGTCATGGCGGCAGCGACCGACTTTGTCCCATATTGGTTCTCTGGGGTGGCGCTGACGCCATGGCCGTTGGTTTTCAGCTGAGCCACGACGCCAACCGCCACAGAAAAAGCTTCCCGAGAGGATACACTGCGACGGTCGTAGCACTTCTCCATGCCCAAACGCGACGGCCGCAAGCCGTTTTGAACGGTTCCAGAGGCGGCCTCCGGCGGCGGCGTACACTGTCGTGCAGCCGCGACATCCGCCCGGAATACCGTTGCGGCTGCCTGCCCTCATGACGGCCGGGCCGATGCGGATGCGGTGGGAAGATCGCCAATCCAGACCCGTTCCGAGATCTGGCTTTCTGGCGAGATAAACCGAAAAGATACGCCGCATCAGCCGCACAGGCCCTTGCTGCGGTCCAATGCGTGAGGCCGTCGAGCCCCAGGTTCTTCGCGCGCTCGATGCAGGGCGGCGTGCCGACCTTATTGGCATGGAAGTCGCCTGCATCGCGGCAGAGGGGCGATATAGCGATATGACTGGTGGGGTCCATGAATTACGAGGCTTACCGAATTCTCATTGTGGACGAGAATCCGGCCGAGCGTCAGCTTGCGCGTCTGGTGTTGGCAAACGAGCTGCCTGGAATCAGCCTTAGGGAAGTCGAGACCTCGACGGACTTTGCCGAGGGGTTGGCTCGGGAGCAGTTCGATATCGCCATCACCGAAAAGAGACTGAGCTGGGGGGAGGGCATAGACATTGCCCGGGTGGTTCGGCGCACCCACGCTCACTGCGCGATCATTCTCTTCACCGCCGAATATGACCCGTCGGCCATTCGGTGGACCCCGGAGCAGCGGCCTGACGAATATCTGCTCAAGACCGGGCCGGGCTATCTGCAGCTGCCGGAGGCCGTCCGGCGTCAGCTCGAGCGTCGGCTGTCAAGCAACACAAGGGCCTCTGGGTTTATCTCTCGGCTCCCTGTGGGGGTTTTCGCTCTGAGTGGAGAAGGGAGAATTGTGTTCGCTAACGCAGCGGTAGCTCGACTATTCGATATGCCCGTGGCAAGAGTGATCGGGAACCTGCTGGCCGCCTTCTTCGCTGACTCCATTGCCAAGGACGCTATACAGCAGGCAATCATGTCCCAAGAGGGACTGCAGGGGCTGGAGGCGAGGCTGATTCGCCGAGACGCTCTGGACTATTGGGTCAGGCTCTACTTGTGGACTTCGGAAGCTGATCAAGAGGTAGTACTCGAGGGGCTCCTCGACGATATTTCGGACCTAAAGGGGGGAGCAGAGCGCCAGGGCTTGGAGACCGGACAGACCCCCGCGGTGAGCACTGAGCGGGAACGTTTTGCCTCCACCGTTGCGCATGAGCTGCAAGCGCCGATGGGCCGCATCACGCGCTATGCGCAGCTCATGGTCGACCGTCATTCAGGGGCGCTCGAGGAGGACGATCGGCGATTTCTTAGCCAGATCCTGGATGACGGACGCAAGCTGCAGGAAATGCTTGATGACCTCTTGAGCTACGCTCGGGTCGGCGCCGGGGGGCGCCCGTTTCAGCCCGTCGATTTCGGGGCCGCAATCGACGAAGCGGCGGGAAACCTCGAAAAGACCTTCAAGGAAACCGGCGGGACCTTGCGACGGGATGATTTGCCGGTGCTGCTCGCTGATCGCACGCAAGTGATCCGCCTCTTCCAGAACTTGATCGAAAATGCGCTGAAATACCACGGAGTGGAGGCGCCGGAGGTGCAAATTTCCGTCAGTCAGCGCCAGCAGGACTGGCTTTTCGCGGTCAAGGACAACGGACTTGGCATCGGGCCGGCGGATCGTGAGCGTATTTTCGAGCCCTTTCAACGTTTGCCGCAAACACAGGAATTGCCAGGCACCGGCATCGGACTTACCATTTGTCGGAGCATCGTCGAGCACCACGGGGGTCGCATTTGGGTGGAGTCGGATCTCGGGGAGGGTTCGACCGTCTACTTTACGATGCCCGGCGATAAGCCAGTCCGCAGCAGCGAACGTGCCGAGAGAGAATGATTGCACCAGGGGCGGGTTGTCAGATTAGGCTTCTCCACATCGAAGATCAGTTGGCCGAAGCGACGCTGATTCGTGAGATGCTCGGCGGGCTGTCGCCCGGCTTCGTAGTTCATCACGTCGATAGGCTCACATTGGGACTAGAGCAAGCCCTCACGGGCGAGCTCGATGTCGCCTTGCTGGATCTCTGTCTGCCCGACAGCGCCGGCATCGAGACGTTCCAGCGGTTCCACGGACAGGCTCCCCAGGTCCCGGTGATCGTGATGACCAATATGGCGGATGAGGAGCTTGCTGCCAGGGCCGTCCGGGAAGGGGCCCAAGACTATCTCATCAAACGGCAGGTGGATCCGGGGGTGCTGGTCAGGTCTATTCGCTACGCGATAGAACGGCAGCGTTACGAGGAGGCGCTGCTGCAGAGCGAAGAGCGTTATGCGCTCGCCGTGCGCGGATCCAATGACGGCGTATGGGATTGGGATCTACTCACGGGTGATGTCTATTTCTCTCCTCGCTGGAAAGGCATCCTTGGCTATTCGGACGCCGAGTTGCCAGATAGCGTGGATACTTGGTTCACCCGAATCCATCCGGACGACATACCGGGCTTTGAGCAAGCCCTGCAGGCGCATCTGAGCGGCTCCTGTGATCAATTTGTCCACGAGTATCGTATTCGCCACAAGCGCGGCGAGTATGTCTGGGTGCTCAGCCGCGGGCTTGCCGTGCGTGACGCTGACGGCGCCGTACTGCGCATGGCAGGGTCCCTAACCGACGTTTCTGTGCGCAAGAACGCAGAGGAAAAGCTCCTCAACGACGCGTTGCACGATGCCTTGACGGGGCTTCCCAATAGGGTCTTGCTTCGTGACCGACTCGCCGTGGCGCTGAAGCAGCTCCGTCGCCGCGGGGGGGTGCCATTTGCTGTCATGTTCCTGGACCTTGACCGGTTCAAGAACGTCAATGACAGTCTCGGGCATAGCGTGGGCGACGAGCTGCTGGTTGCATTTTCAAAGCGCCTCTCCTGCCTGCTACGTCCAGGCGATACGGTTGCTCGCCTGGGGGGAGACGAGTTTGCCATCATCGTCTCGAACATTCGCGACCAGCAGCACGTCAGACAAGTTGCCGATCGGATCCTCGATCTGTCCCGAGAGCCGTACGTTGCAGGGGGAGAGGAGATCTTCATCTCCGTCAGTATAGGGATCGCCGTGGGGACCACCGCCTATCGCTCGCCCGAAGAGATCTTGCGTGACGCGGATATCGCGATGTACCGGGCGAAGGCAGAGGGAAAATCCCGCTACGCGGTGTTTGACTCGATGATGTATCGACGGGTCGTGGAGGTAGTTGAGCTGGAGGGTGATCTGCGCCGGGCCATGGACCGCGGCGAGCTGACCATGTTCTACCAGCCGATCATCTCCCTCACGGAGGCCAGAGTGGTGGGGTTTGAAGCCCTGATGCGTTGGCACCACCCAACGCGGGGGTTGATCCTGCCAGGGGAGTTCATCCCTTGCGCCGAGGAGATCGGCCTGATCGTGCCGATGGGGTGGTGGAGCATCCGGGAGGTTTGTGCCCGTGCCCGCCAGTGGGAGCGGCAGCGCAAGTTTGACCATTCGCTTTCGGTCAGCGTCAACGTCTCCGGCAAGCTGTTCGCGCAAGCCGATTTCATCTCCCGTCTTGCGGAGCTCATGGACGCTGCCGATTTCAAACCTTGCCAGCTGTGCATCGAGATCACGGAGAGCGTGCTCCTGGATCACGCACAGGACGCGAAGGCGAAGCTGGAGGGGCTGCGCCGCCTGGGGGTGAGCCTGCATATCGATGATTTCGGGACGGGCTACTCCTCCCTCAGCTATCTCAGCAAGTTCGAATACGACTCCCTGAAAATAGACCGTTCGTTTGTCAAGGATCTCAATAGCTCGCCGGATTCTGCCGCGATCGTCCAGATGATCATCATGCTGGGAAGGCTGCTGGGCATGAACGTAATCGCCGAAGGGGTGGAAACACCCGACCAGCTCCAGCGCCTGCAAGAGCTGAATTGCCCCGAAGTGCAGGGTTATTGGTTCTCCCCGCCGGTTGACACGGAAGGGGTGCGCCGTCTACTCCACCACAGTCCGGGCTGGCCGCTGGATCGGATCGCGTAAGGCGGACAGAGACTGTACTGCCTGATGGATAATGAAGGCCTTGGCGCTTCTCCGGGCCCCGCTGGTGTGACGTGTCCGGGGCGTCTGCCGCCCCTCCCCCAAGGAACCTCTGGCTCAGGCTAACGGTCATGGCGTCAGCGCTACCCCAGAGAATGTAAGTCGCTGCCGCCGGGAGGAGGGCATCAAGCCGGTCGAGCAAGGCTCCGATGCGTTCGCTGAGTGTCTCGAAGGGGATCATCCGATTGGTCTGCCCGCGCAAGCGGCTCAGTGGCGTGGGCAATGGTGAAATCGCAGACGGGGATTGCCTGTCCGATCCCGAACCCCTGAGCGTAATCCACGTTCAGCGCCCGCAGCTGGTTGAGGATGTTCTTGTCTTCCGCCCACTCGGCGATGGTCTGCAGGCCAAGAACATGGCCGATCTGGTTGATCGATTCCACGAGGGCGTAGCTCACAGGATCTTCCGCCATGCCCCGCACAAAGGTGCCGTCGATCTTGAGGTAGTCCACCGGCAGCTCCTTGAGGTACCCATAAGACGAGAGTCCGGTCCCGAAGTCGTCCAGGGCGAAGGTGCAGCCCAGGGCGCTCAGCTCCTGCATGAAGGCCCTGGCGCTCGCAAGGTTTCGGATCGCCGCGGTCTCTGTGATCTCGAAGCAGATGGCATCGTGGGGAACGCGCCAATCGATGAATTGGCGCTTTAGGTAGCGCAAGAAGCCCTCGTCGGTGATGGAGGTTCCTGAGAGGTTGACCGCAAACAGGAAGCCCTTGGGCGCAGACTCGTGCCAGGCGCGCAGGTTCTCCGCCTGGAGGCTGAACAGTCGATTGATGATCCAGCGGTCCACCGACGGCATGAGGATGTAACGTTCGGCCGCCGGAATGAAGCGGCCGGGGATCAATTGCTCTCCGCTCCCATCGACCATACGGACCAGCACCTCGAAGTGCCGACTCTTGCCACCCCCGGGCGCCACCGGGGAGATGGGCTGTGCGTACAGCCGGAAGCGGCCTTCGCTCAGGGCCTGGGAAATGGTCGAGACCAGGCGCATGTCGCCGTGGTGCCGAACGAGGTCCACGTCTGCCTGGCTGTAGACGTGCACGCGATCCCGGCCGCGGGTCTTTGCCATCTGACAAGCCACGTCCGCCTTGCTGACAATGCTCGAGGGGCTGTCGCTCTGGAGCGTGAACTGAACCAGGCCTGTGCTCACGGCCACGTCGAATGACCGGTCGTGCCAGGTGAACAGGAAGGGGATAACTAAGGCGTGGCTTTCTGAATCAGCCGGTTAGATGGCGGAGAGGGAGGGATTCGAACCCTCGATACGCT
>JARRNE010000120.1:0-6525 GCA_037385305.1 Chromatiaceae bacterium
TGCTCCGGCGCTACGCTTTCCTCGCCGATGATCTGAAAAAAGTTCAGCAGCTGACTGCGGTTGACGCCTAACTGACGCTCAAGGTTGGCGATGATGCGCTGCTGCTCGGCGGTCAGCTGGTGTAGTGATTTTGTCGCCGCTTCGATGATGCCAGGGAGCTGTTCGGGGTGGGTGTTGATGCTGATGGTGGCAGCGAGATCGCCGCCTGCGGAGACCTCTCTAAGCTCGATTCGGGGTGCCCCCGCGGTCCCGGTAGACGCGGGGGCTAGTCTTTTGGGTCGCTGTCGTCCCCGGGGGCCTGTGTGGAGAGGCGTATATCGCCCTTCGCCGTTGTATCCTTGACTCCGACATCGCCGCCAACGCGGTTTTCCGCACTCAAGTCGCCGCCCGCCTTGAGACCTTCGCCCTTGATCTTTCCCAGTCGTGGCGCAGGCGCGTTGCGCCCTTCCATGCTCACTTTAGTTCCGAAAGGTAGGATCGCTCGGATTTTGGCGCTGCCGCGGAAGACGAGCGCAAAGACTACTACAGCGACAACGACCAAGGCCGCCACGATGGCTATTACCGTGTACTCGGACATGGAACCTCCTTGAAAACCAGAACCCTCAAAGGGATAGCATCCGCTGCCTGCCATGAAGCGCGAAGCACGCGGTGGGTAGCAATCCGGCTTCGATAGAAGATGCCCAGGTTGATACAAAAGTAGCAATTCTGTTTCAGCCTTAGGCCCTCCCTGCGGACCCCAAGAGCGGCAGTAGGGGAAGAAAATCCGGAGGATGCTCGCCCAAAGTCACGGTTTTGCTGGCTCGGCTACCTACTGAAGGCGTCTCCGGAAAACGGATTGACCGGCGCTCCAGACTCCGCTATCGAAACAGATGTTAGGACGTTCTGTTTCAAAAAGGGATTTTCATGGAGCTCTTCGACCCCCAGGGACGCCGCCTGTACCTGACCGCCAAGGAGCGGGGGGCCTTCGTCGAGACCGCCAACAACGCCGAGCGCGAGGTCCGCACCTTCTGCCTGGTGCTCGCCTACACCGGCTGCCGCATCTCCGAGGCTCTGGCACTCACGCCCAGGAGCTTCGACTTCTCCGGGCGGGCAATCGTGTTCGAGACCCTCAAGAAGCGCCGTACCGGGGTGTACCGAGCCGTTCCGATGCCGCAGGATGCCCTCGATACCATCGACATGGTGCACGGGCTCCAGGAGGAAGGAAAACGCAAGAGGAGGGGGAGGGCAGAGAGCCCCCTATGGCCCTGGTCGCACACAACCGCGTTCCGCAGGGTCAAGGAGGTGATGCACGCGGCGGGCATCGCCGATGGCCCCCACAAGTGCCCGAAGGGGCTTCGCCACGGCTAAGGGTCTGATCAGGATACGTGCAAAAAGTGGTAACGACAGTGTTTCGTCATCGATCAGCGCGAAGAGGTAATTTTCAACTACTTGATCTGAAGAATATTTTCTCTTACGGGTCTGATTCCAGTAACCAATCTTCGACAGCCGAGCAGCACCCTCAAGAGCAGCTTATCTGATTGATCGGGTGGACATTTTTCGAAGAATACTACTTTTTGCACGTATCCTGATCAGACCCGAGGTTCTTGCCCACAAACGAAAGACCCCACTGAAGCGGGGTCGTCTCGCGAAGGGGCTTGTGAGGCGTGCCCAGAGCACCTCTCACCCCAAATCCGCGCCCCTTCGCCGACGCAAGCTCCATAAGATCATCGCCAGATTGGCGACATCGACCTCTTCCCCTGCGGCAACCGCCGCGTGCTTGACCATCATCTCGACGATCCGCTGGTAATTCTCCGGATCGTCCCAGCCGCGATATCCTTTCATGGCCTGCTCGCGTAGGCGCGCTTTCATCTCCAACGCGAAGTCCTCGACCGCTTGGTCAAGACGCGTGATTTCTTCTTGTGTCGCACGGTCTCTCGTCATCGCGTCGTCTTGCTGTGTGCCGTTGTGTGCAACGAACGACAAGGCTGTCCCGACTCGGCCTGCGCCTCGCTCTCCAGTGCCGGCAGCGGGCGATCTTGCGTACGATGAGGCGAAGCTTCGCACCATCGTTCCGCTGCTTGTCAGACCCCGATAAGAGAGCGGCGTTGCGGACGCTCTTCTCCGCAAGCCTGCAGCGCCTACGCAGGCTAAATGCGGCGTGCACGCGAAGGGTCTACTTGAGGTGCTGGCTGATAATCTTGGTCATCTCGAACATCGACACCTGCGCCTTGCCGAAGATCGCACTCAACCTCTCGTCGGCATTAATCATGCGCTTGTCGTTGGCGTCCTGCAGCGCGTGCTGCTTGATGTATTCCCAGATTCTCTTCGTCACCTCAGGACGCGGCAGCGGCTCAGCGCCCACCACGGCGGCCAACGTGTCGCTCGGCGTCATCGGCTTCATGAAGCCGGCATTGGGCGTACGCTTCGCCTCAGTCTTGGCGGCTTTCGTGGTCGCAGCCTTCTTCGCGGCGGGCTTCCGCTTGCCGACAGGTGTCTTCGTTGTGGCCATGCTCGGATCTCCTGGTTTGGGGTTGCACCTTGGGGCTACCGAAGCCTTACAGCTTCCTCCACAAACCGGAATGCGAGGGCGTTCCAAAGATATCCCGGCTTGGATAGCTCTCCTTGCGCAGCGTAATGCGCTCTCCTTCGAGCCGTTTCAATCGCTTTATCAACGCGTGATGTAAGTCTCTGAACGGGTATCCATTTGCCGAATAGGCAGACAGCCCAGCGACGTATTCGCGCTGATGGTCGTGGGCCAGCCGGAGGAAGAATTCATGTGATGTGAACCGGATATCCATGGCTGCGATGATCTCCTCGAAATACTGTTCGAGGGCGTCAACCTCGATGGGATCATTTGCCATAAAGAGCCTCCTGTGGTTTGCGCAAGGATACTTAGGAACGGTGCAAATACAAGCTGCACAGTGTCTGCGCCGCCACCAATAAGCACCGTGCCCGGGTCTGCCTGTCGAGCCGCCCTTTGCCGCCGAACAGCGGTAGGTGGGTTAGCGCCCGCCAAAGCCCAGCCGCTCAACCCGAGCCTCTCGCATGCCGGCGCCTCCCCGCGAGCCCCGCAGGATGCCTCTCGGTGATCGCCCGGGGGACACCGGCACAAGCGCGGCAGGCCGCCAGGACGAGACGTTCGCGCACCTTCGGTCTGTCGACGGCGATTGGGCGCTCGGGAAGCCGCCGCGCGACGAGCGCGCAGGTTGCGGCCCGGAGGCGCTTGCGCAGGGCATCCCAAGGCACCAGCGCCTGCTACGTGCGCCGGGGAAGCCCCCGCTGGATGCAGCCCGGCCCAAACCGCTCCCGGATGGCATCGAGCGTGGCATCCAGACGCTCGTCCGCCCGGGCCGGCTCCACCGGGGCGCAGGCGAAGAGGTCGGGCTGCAGCGCCACCTCCTCGCGCCAGCCTGAGAGCCCGACCCCGATCAGACGCACCGGGCGGCCGGCCCACGCCTTTGCCTCGAAGAGCCCCCAGGCCGCGCGGAAGATCTCGGGGGTTTTGGCCCAAACCGCCAATTTTCTGCACTAAGAACGGCGCCTATTTCACACCATTCATCTGTCACGTCAAATCAGACACTTACTGGCTTGCACAGAGAGGCATCAGTGCTTGATGACCCGGTTCGCAGGCCGACTTATGCCCCATTAGCGGTGTACTCTACTGCGACCCAGCGAGGTTGCCGACGGTAGAATACTCGCATCGGACCGCGGCAACGATCTGAAATACAAAGCGAACTTTGCGTGTTTGTATCCCTCTAAGCGCTGCGGTGGCCAAATCCTACTGCATATTTTTGGCGGTTTGGGCCAAAAACCCCTTCTTCGCGGACATCCCTGCTTCCGCCGCGGTCACAAGCACCGTCTCGATCGCCCGTTGCTTCCGGAGTTCCTCGCGCCGCTCGAACTCTTCGAAGGCCGTCGCGATGATGCGCTATAGTTCCTGGTCGGACACGGCCGAGAGATCCAGGGAGAGCTTCCTGCTGCGCATCATGTCGATCATGGCTGCTCCACCTTCACTGGCACTCTCCCCTGTCGGCTTCTCAAAGCTTATAGAACGCTCAGTGACAAGCGCTTGCTTATGGTGTAATCCCCAGCTCGCGCCACAGGAAGTCGTAGGACACGGCGGGTCGGTGTTGGTTCTCAGCCTGCGTTCTTTCTCCGTGCTCGTAGGTGTGCAGCAGGAACTTGACCTGTTCGAGCCCCGGTCGGGTTCGGATTGCCTCGCGCGGCGTCTTGCCGTCGAGCACGGGTAACGGTTCGTCGGCCCAGTTCGCATAGACCTTGCGGACATGCTGACGCAAGGCCTCGGCGACCTCCTCCGGTGGGATGTCGAGCGGAGGTGGCGACTTCGGGGAATCCCCGGGCTTTGGGTTCCGAAGCCGTCCGACCGGATCGGAGATCTCTCGGCTGAGGAAGACCAGTGCGTCGCCCGCGGTCTCTTTGAGCCAAGGCCGCCCTTCATCCGCGTAGCGCTGCGTGCGATAGAACGCTTTGAGCCGATCCGGGCGATCCCCCGCTTCGAGCGTGAGGCGATTGCGGGTAAATCCATCCTCACTTGTGAACAGGCGGTGCCACCCTTCTTGGCGACTTCCTTCAATATCCGCTTGTTGCGCGAGCGCCCCCTCCAGTGCATCCCAGTTGCGAACCCGGTAGTGGTCGGTCACGAAGAGCATGGGATCACCGGTCGAGCGGTCGATCAGCGTTGGCATCTGGAAAGGCTGAACGAACAACTGCAGCCAAAACTCCCGGATGATGAAGCTTGGGATCTCCCGCCCCTCGGGCGAGTCGGGCGCGACGCCCTCGAGCTCGCGGTGAAGGTCTACAAGCAAGTCCAAGGCGCGATACCTCGGGATGGCATAGACGGCGCCAGACAGCTCGAAATGATCGTCGATCGGAAGCACCCGGCCCGCGATCACGTCGAACGGCACCATCTGTTCTGAGCCGCTTTTTTCCCTGACCACGACCGCTGCGCTGTCCGGAAAGGTGAGATCCCGCAGCCGCATGGACTCTCCCGGGGACACCTCAGTCACTTCGTACAGCCGCAACGGTCGATCGGCCAAGAGCGTGAGCCACTGCCGTTGCGCGACCGTGAGCAAGGGGCCACCCTGTCCAAGCAGGAGCGCGTTAACGGGCCGCTCTTCGCCCCTTAGCTCGAGCGTACCTTCTGCGAGCAACCACTCCATGGCATTGAACATGATGCTCGCAAAGGCATCGTACTCTAGCTCTTGCAACGCCTTCTGTTCCGCACCCTCAAGAGTCCCCAAGAACTCCTCGTTGATCGCCTCGCGAACCGCCTTGCCGTAGCGTTTCGTGAGCCACTCGAAAGCTTTGAGTGCCCCGTCCGAGCCGTTGTCTGGCGTTTGCGCATTCTCCGCGGGCGCAGCATGCAGGCAGCAATTCTTGTACTTCTTGCCGCTGCCACAGGGACATGGGTCGTTACGTCCGACTTTCTTCATGTGGGCGAGGAGTGGTGTCTCGGGCAACTACCTACGGTCATTTATACAATCGTGCCGGCAGCTCACTCCACCTTCACGGGCTCTCTCCCCTTTTCCTTGAGTTCCTTCAGCCACTCCGGCTTCTTGCCCCCGCGGTAGACCTTGCCGGGGTCGTCCGGATGCCGCCACGCGATAGCGCCCCGTTTGCCACCGCCATGGCGCCGTCGTCCACCCTTCGCCTCGGTCGCCATGCGGAGGAGCTCCTCCGGCGTCATCCCCGCCTCTTGGGCAGCCGCAAGCACCTGATGGAGCGCTATCTCTCTCTTAACCTCCTTACGCCGCTCGATCTCCTTTTCTGCCGTCTTGATGATCTGCTCCAGCTCCTCCTCCGGCAGCTCGGAGAAATCGTACGGAAGCCCCGTATTTCGCTTCTCTTCGTTCACCTGTCCCCCCTTGCGCGTCAGTTCTATGCCGGCAACAGATTATCTGGCGTACGAACTGCCTGCCAACACAATCTCACCAAACCCCTCACATATCCGTTGTAACACGATCAGATACACTGGGGCTCGTGCCCTAGCGGGTGTCTCATGAAGAAGCTGGACAATGACGAAGTCTGAGCTGATCGAACGCCTTACGAAACAGCAGCCCCATCTTGAAGGACAAGATGTAGAGCTTGCCGTCAACGCCGTGTTGCGGCGCATGACGGAGGCGTTAGCCGCGGGCGCGCGAATCGAGATCCGGGGTTTCGGCAATTTCGCCCTTCGCTTTCGCCCTCCGCGTATCGGACGTAATCCAAAGACGGGAGAGCCGGTTGCCCTAGCCGGGAAGTATCTACCGCATTTCAAGCCAGGCAAGGAAATGCGGGAGCGGGTAAACGCGGCCGCAGGTACCGCGGTCAGCGGTAGCTGAGCGCAGGCGGGGCGCATCGACACCGTCCACGTCTCGCCCAACCCGGGCCGCCAATCTTGGGTGACGCCGCCAATGGCCGCTTGCGACCCAAAGGAGACGCTCGGGGGCCTCCTTCCGACTGACCGCAAAGGACGCTTAACGGACGCCCAGCTTTTGGCGCCGGAGTGGGCGCAAACTACCCATAGCGGACACGCGCGGCCTGCAG
>JARRNE010000121.1:0-6506 GCA_037385305.1 Chromatiaceae bacterium
GGACGAAGCCCCGTTAGTCGACGTCGGTTGTATCGCATGGAAGCTTAATACCTGCTCGAGTCTTTGCTGGGTGGCACGAGGACAGGATTTCGCCACAATCTAGCGCATGGACTCGTCCTCGTCGAACAAAAGCTACACAGGCTACGGGCCGCTGTGCGGGCCAGGCCCGGCGGGCCAGGCGCGGACGCGCCCCGCACACGGGGCCTTTTGCGCAGAACCGGTGGTATTGGCCCGGCGACCCCTACTCTCTCGCATCGCGCTTCGAGGACGGACAGGGGTCGAACCCGCAAGTGCTCATCGCGTACGATGAAAGTCGTGCGTAGCTCGCTCCCTGTCACCCTCGCCCACTGGGAGAGGGCCGGGGTGAGGGAAACCGTCATGGCGGCAGCGACCGACTTTGTCCCATAGTGGTTCTCTGGGGTGGCGCTGACGCCATGGCCGTTAGCCCCATGCAGGGTGCTTTGGGATGGCGCTCGCCCTGATGTTGGGCGAGGTGGGCCATGAGATCGAGCGCATCGATGCAGAGGCCGCCGTGACCATCCGTTCGGTGGATGGCGAGCTGAGTGTCCGGCGCGTTAAGCTTCTATCACCGCGTCCGCGCGGGGCCGCCTTTTAGATGCCCGGTTCCCCAAGCCGAGGGCTCGCTCCGGCGGGGAAGCTGCAGCCCCTCCGTAAGCGCGGTTGGAGGAGCGGCAATCTGCGGCCGGCAGAACAGCGTCCCCCGAGGCATGGAATGAGGGTAAGCCTATGATCGAGATCCTGACGATTGGATTGGATGACCGGGTCCTGGGACTGCGTGTCAGAGGCTCTATCGAGGAGTCCGACTTGGACCGGGTCACAGCCGCCTTCGAGCGCAAGCTGGAACATCACAAACCTCTTCGCATCTACGTGGAAGCTCAGGACCTCGGCATGATCAGCCCGGCGGCCCTGGTGCAGGACCTGCGCCTCGCCCTGCATCACTTTCGGGATGTGGAGCGGGGAGCCGTCGTGTCGGACGCGGATTGGCTGTCGCTGCTCTCTCGCGCGGGAGATCTGCTCCCGGGAATTGACGTGCGCGCCTATCCCCAGTCGGAGGGGTCGAAGGCGATCGAGTGGATAAACGGGTGAGCGATGAGGGGGAATCCCTTGCGACTGTTCGCGCCCCGCCTCGAATCGAGCGGGGTGGTCGTCGTCTCCCCCGACGCCGGCGGAATGAAGCGTGCGGAGCGCTTGCGCGAGCTCCTGAGCCGCGCGCTCGGGGACGAGGCGTCCTTGGCCTTTCTGGAGAAGCACAGGAGCCGTGACCGGCTGCGCAGCGGGGTGCTCGTCGGCAGTGTGCAGGACCGCGCCGCCATCATCATCGACGACCTGATCGGCACGGGTGGGACCGTGGCACGTGCCGCCCGGGCCTGTCGCGAGCGGGGGGCCGATACCGTTGTTGCCGCCGTGACCCACGGACTCTTCGCGGGAACGGCGAGCCGCGCGCTTCTGGCCGAGAGCGAGCTGGACCAGCTGGCCGTGACCAATACAGCGCTACCGCCCGGTCTTACGGCCGAGGCTGCGAGCGGTAGGTTGGCCGTGCTCGACGTCGCACCCTTGTTGGCCGAGGCGGTGCGGTGTGACTGGGGCGCCGACGCCATGCCGAGTCGGTCACGCTGAGAATTCGCCGATATCTACTACGAGGCGAGCATCGTGCGGGCGACCTGGTCGCGGGATGATGCCTGAGGAGGCAACGGAGATGGGCAACGACGAACGGAGCGTCTTGCTGCTGGTGGACATTCAGCCGGACTTCCTGCCCGGCGGGGCATTGGCCGTCGCCGAAGGAGACCGCATCCTGCAGCCCGTTCGGGGTTTGATGGAGAAAGGGCAATTCGGCCTGTGTGTAGCAACCCAAGACTGGCATCCCGCCGGGCATGTCTCCTTCGCCAGCAGCCATGCGGGTGCCAACCCTTTTGAGGAGATCGACCTGTACGGTCATCCTCAAACCCTGTGGCCCGACCACTGCGTTCAGGGCAGCGAGGGCGGCGCGCTGCAGCAGGGGCTCCCCTGGGAGCGGGTCGCCGCGATCGTGCGTAAGGGCATGGATCCTGAGGTGGACTCCTACAGCGGATTCCGCAATAACTGGGACCGCAGCGGCGAGCGGCCGCCGACAGGGTTGGCAGGATATCTGCGCGAGCGCGGCATCGAGCGCTGCTTCATTTGCGGACTGGCGCGGGACGTCTGTGTCAAGCTCACCGCCGAGGATTCGGCCGCCGCGGGCTTTGAGACCTACCTGCTCTGGGACCTCACCCGGCCGGTGGAGCCGGAGTCCGACGAGGCGGTGCGCGCCAGTCTGCGGGATCAGGGGGTGAAGATTATCGAGTCCGCTGAGCTCCCGTCATGCAGCGAGTCCTGATCCTGCTTGGGATCGCATTGGTATTGCTGGGCATCCTCTGGCCCTGGCTCGGCAAGCTTCCGATCGGACGCCTGCCGGGAGACATCGTGGTGGAGAAGGACAATTTCCGGCTATTCTTTCCGATCACCACCATGGTCATCATCAGCCTGGCGCTGACGCTCATCCTCTGGCTGTTCAAGAAGTAGACGTAGCGCCCGCCCAGTCACAGTGCAAAACAACTTGACCATTTCTCCCTGTCCGGTCGAGGGCGCAATAGGCGATAGGCCGTATTGCGCCGGAGGCCTGATTCGAAGCCTGCTGAGCGCTGACAACGGACTGCTCTTTTCCGGTTGAATCATTCCTTATGGGCCCAGCATTCCGCCCACCCAGTCCACGGCCCCCAGCAGAATGCCGTAACGGGCGCCCTTGCCGATCGCGGTCAGTACCAGAAAGACGTCGAAGCGTACCCGCATCAGGCCGGCGATGAAGGTGAGCGCGTCCCCGCCCACCGGTGCCCAGGCCATCAGCAGGGACCAGACACCGTAGCGCTGGAACCAGCGCTGGGCGCGGCCGAGGCGCTTCACGTCGAAGGGGAACCAGCGCCGGTCCTGATACCGCAAGAGGTAGCGCCCGAGCACCCAGTTGAAGGCGGCGCCCAGGGTGTTTCCCGCGGTTGCCCACGCCCAGAGGGCGAAGGGGTCATATCCTGCCCCCTGCAGTCCCGCAAACATGACCTCCGAGTAGGCCGGCAGGAGGGTCGCGGCGAGAAAGGAGACCAGGAAGAGCCCGAGATAGGCCTCCAAGCTCAGGCCCCCGACTCCGCGCGCGCGGCGGCGACCAGGGCGCGGAAGAGTCGCCGGTGGCCCGCCCAGGGCAGCAGGAGCTCCGGGTGCCACTGCACGCCGAGCAGGAAAGGCGCGCCCGGATCCTCCACGGCCTGCACGATGTTGTCCAGGTCCCTGCCGGCAATCCGCAGGTTCTCCCCCAGCCTGGAGATGCCCTGGTTGTGCAGGCTGTTGATGCGGCATCGGTCCGTACCCAAGAGGGCCTGCAGCCGGGTGCCGGACTCCACCAGCAGGGTCTTCAGCGGCAGCAGGGAACGGCGGTTCGACGTGTGCTTGCGCAGGGCCTTGAGCTCCTGGTAGAGGCTTCCGCCGCGCCGCACGTTGAGGAGCTGGGCGCCGCGGCAGATGCCGAGCAGCGGCAGGCGCCGGGCCAGGGCATCATCGATGACGGCTGACTCGAAGCGGTCCCGCTCCTGATCGTAGCGCGGGGAGACCTGAGCGGATTCCTCGGCATAAAGCACGGGGTCGATATCGTGCCCGCCGGTGATGACGACTCCCTGATAGGGCTGGGATGGCTCCGGCTTGCGTGGCGACAGCTGCACGCCGCGACCGCCGGCCAGGAGAATGGCGAGATGAACGAGAAGCCGCAGAGCCAGCGCCCGCCGGCTCGGCCCCGTGATCGCGATCAGAGGTCGTGCGCGTCGGTCAGCCATGGCTGAACCTGCGGTGCCCATTCCTCCAGCAGGCGGCCGATCGGACGGTCCAGGAAGTCGCAGAATGCAGTGCACAAGGCGTCGAGGCGCCCCGGCTCGGCGGCCAATCGTTCCACTTGGAGCCAGTCATCCCAGGCGATCTGGATGCCCCAATCGGGGCGGTCGATCTCGCAATTGGGCAGCCGGTAGTGCAGCGCCGGCCGCGGCCGGATGCGCGGATCCGGCACAGCGCGCCGCACGCGGTCGGCGTCCAGGTGGGCGAAGAGGGGGAGCATGTCCAACGCCCGGTTGCGGGTCGGGTTGGCGACGAGATAGTCATCGATCAGCCTCGGGACCTCCGGCCAGTAGCCGGTGTCCACCACCCGCCGCACGTAGCCCAAGGGGAACGGGTCCACATCGGGGGTGAGCCGGCGGGCCAGGTCCACATGGGCGCGATCCTCGAGCCAGTCGAAGAGGCAGAGGAATGCCTTGAGGTAGCGGGCGATCACCGAGGCCTCCGTTGACGGCATCTCCGGATTGAGCTGCAGCCCGAAGGCGTAGGTCACGCCGGCGGTGGTCCCGCGCGCCCCGGCGTCACGCAGCCGTTCCACCAGGGCCTGGACCTCGTGAAGGCGGCCGAGGGGCAGGGGAGGGCTCGCGACCTCCCAGGGGACCAGACGCTCCGCCCCCGCGCGCAGCAGGCCCTCGGCTGCCTCATCGAGGGCCCGCAAGGGGCTCTCGTTCGCGGGGCGCCGGCCCCACTCCTTCAGGAACCGGAAGTCAAGCTCGACGCACCAGGGGCCGGCTGCGTCGCCGTGAACTTGGTGCTCGTAGTCGCTGATGCGCTCCACGCGGCCCTTGAGCTTGTCAGCCACGACGGCGCTGATCTCTTCGCCGTCGAGTCCGCTCATCTCCAGCTCGACCCCCACGCGGCGCGTCGCGCCGCTTGCAGTCTGCTGCAGCGGCGGCAGGTGTAGCCGGGTTGCTGGCGTCGGTCTCATACGCTAATCCGGCCAGAAATTGTGCCACCTCTCAATGACATAGCAGCCATCGATCGTCTCGGTGATCTGTCAGGCCGACGGCAGCTTGCCGTGCGGAGCTGCGACGGGCGCTGTGGGAGGAGCGATTGCGGCATGGCCTCTTCGGCTAAGCTAACGGCCATGGCGTCAGCGCCGCCCCGAAGAATGTAAGTCGCTGCCGACATGACCGTTTCCCCTCACGTGATCTTGTCATTGCCTTCCAAAGACTTTCGCAGCCCTGGGCGGGACTGCTCGACGACAGCGTCCTTGCGCGCCTTCACCGCCTGCATGTCGGCGCTCACCTCCCCGTCGACCCGGACGCCGAAGTCGGCCGCACGGCGAGCCACGTGCGCGGCGCGTGCGCTTGCCACCATGGCCTTGGTCGGGGTGCAGCCGAAGTTGACGCAGCTCCCTCCGACGTGACGGGGCTCGATGACCGCGGTGGTGAGTCCCTCGCCGGCCAGCCGGAATGCCAGCGGCGGTCCGGCCTGGCCCGCGCCGATGATAATGGCGTCGAAGCTGCGGGTCATGGGTGCTCTCCTTGTCGCTTGGTTTCTGCCGAAAGGACCAGCCCGAAGGGCGGTCCAGACTCCGATTGACTTCGCAAGTCCTGTACCGATCACCGGCACGGTCTGGGCCTTGCCTGCGGATCGACGGGGTGACCCTCAAGGTTGACCGGCTGGCGCTCCGCGAGCACCTCGGGGTGCGCGCCCGCAGCCCCCGCTAGGCCATCGCCTGGAAGTTCGCGCCGCGCGAGGAGGTCACCACCCTCGAGGAGATCGTCGTGCAGCGCGCAATAGCGCAGCGTATTGCGCCGAATGGGCCCCCGAAGAGATGCGGCGCAATACGGCTATCGCCTATTGCGCCCTTCGCCTTGAATTCTCCCGGGTGGCGCTGACGCCATGGCCGTTACCCAAGGGGGCGCCGCTATTCGGGGCGGGCCAAGGGGAGGGTAACGACGAAGGTGCTGCCTTGGTCACGGCCCTCACTGTGCGCCCCCAGCGTGCCACCGTGAGCTTCGGTGATGCCCTTGGCGATGGCAAGCCCGAGGCCCAGCCCTCCGCGATACCCGCGCTCGGCCTGCTCGAAGGGTTGGAACAGCCGCGCGAGCTGGGCCGGCTCCAGCCCCGAGCCCGTATCGCGCACGCTGATCTCGAGCCGGTCGGCCTGCGGGTTGGCGGTGCGCAGCTCCATCCCGCCGCCCGCAGGCGTGAACTTGAGGGCATTCCTCAGCAGGTTGCCGAACAGCTGACGCAGGCGGTCCGCGTCGGCCCGCAGCCGGTCGCTCCCCGCCTCCAGCGCCAGGGTGAGGATGACCTGCGCCTCGACGCGCTCCCGCTCCAGGTCGGCGGCGAGCTCCTGCAGCAGCGGGTGCAGCGCAAGCGCGTGAAGATCGAGGGTCAGCCTGTGGCTGGTGATGCGGCTGGTGTCCAGGAGATCGTTCACCAGCCGCACCTCGTGCCAAAAATTGCGCTCCATCATGTCCAGCAGCGGACGGCAGTGGGAGGGCAGGTCATTGGAGAGCTTCACGACCTCCAGCAGGTTGGCGATGGGTGCGAGCGGTGTGCGCAGCTCGTGGCTCACCGTGGCGATGAAGCGGTCCTTGGCCTCGGCGACGGCCTGGGCCATGGTCGCCCGCCGGCGCTCTTCCTCGGCC
>JARRNE010000121.1:6528-7358 GCA_037385305.1 Chromatiaceae bacterium
TGCTTGCGGTCGGTCAGGTCCAGGAGCGAGCTTAGGATGGCCTCCGGGTCACGGTGCCGCCGGTGGCTGTGGATCTCCACCGCGATCGGGTCCGTCTTCCCGACCGCGAGCGTCAGCTCGGCGCGGACCGGAAAGTCCGAGCCGCGGCAGGCGTGCAGGTGGTCGAGCAGGGCCCGCTTGGAGTCGCGCGCCACGAACCGGTGCAGGGGCCAACCCTCCAGTCTCGAAGGACTCGGGCTCGCGGAAGAAGCGGGTGACGTGGATCAGGAGGTCGTGGTAGAGGGCGTCCACCTCGCCCGGGTTCTCCTTGAGGTATTTGAGGTAGCTGCGCACCTCCACGAGGCGGTTGAGGAGCATGCGCCGCTGAAGGCGGCGCTTGATGGTTCCGGACTTGTAGTGGCTGAAGTCCACCCCGGCCGCCCACGCGCAGGCGCGCGAAGATCGCCTGGAGCTGCTGCTCGGTGATCGCGAGCTCCTCGCCCGCGCGCCGCGGCTGGCGGTGGCGGAAGAAGGGATGGCGACTGAGGCTCGCGAGCTCATGGGCGAGCTCCGGCAGGGGGAGCACCCGATCCACCGCCCCAGTGGCCATGGCCGCCCGGGGCATGCCGTCGTACTTGGCGCTCTCCGGGGTCTGGGCGAAGGCGAGGCCGCCTTGCGTCTTGATCTCGCGAAGCCCATCCGCTCCGTCCGAGGCGGTGCAGGTCGGGGGACGAATCGCGCGGGTGGAGCGGTCGTTTCGTGGCCCTCCTACCCTGTTGCCGGTCGGTTCGGCGCGTCCGTCGGCTCAATGTTCGGGTTGAGGCGGAAGAGGTTCATCGGGTCGTATCTTT
>JARRNE010000122.1:0-6506 GCA_037385305.1 Chromatiaceae bacterium
CCAGCATGAAGACGCCGATCGGTTTGTTCGGGTTATCGAGCTTGGCGCGGGAGGTCTGGATACGGCGCGCAATCATCTCCAGGGCGTGTCGCTGACCGATGATGCGCCGCTCCAGGGTGTCGGCCAGCTTCAGGATGGACTCGACCTCGTTCTTCACCATGCGCCCCACGGGTATGCCCGTCCAATCCTCCACCACCGAGGCAACCGCCTGTTGATCAACGGTGGGCAGAATCAGGGGCCGCTCGCCCTGCATAAGGTGCAAGTCGGCTTGCAGGCGCTTGAGCTCGGCAAGCAAGGCCTCCCGGTCCGCCGCCGGCATTTCGCCCTCGGCCGTCCGGGGAGCACCGCCCTCCCCTGTCTCCACTGGCGTTGTAAGGGCGGCCGCATCCGCCGCGGCTTCGAGCTTGCTCTCAGTGCCCTCGACCTTCCCGGTCCCGGCGCGCAGCTTCCCTCGGATCTCGAGGATCTGATCGACCAGCGTCTTCTCCTGGCTCCAGCGGCTCTCCAGCGCCTCCAACCGGAGGCGCTCGGCATTGAGCTTCTCACCGGCCGCAGCCTCTCGTTCCGCTGTGTCGATACCCACTGCGGTCTCGCGGCCAATGATCTCCAGCTCGCTCTCCAAGGCCTGGATACGCTTGCGGCAGTCGTCGACCTCTGGCGGCACCGCGTGCTGGCTGATGGCTACGCGGGCGCAGGCTGTGTCAAGCAGGCTCACTGACTTGTCCGGGAGTTGGCGCGCGGGGATGTAGCGGTGTGAGAGCCTGACCGATGCCTCCAGCGCCTCGTCTAGGACCTGGACCTTGTGATGCTTCTCCATGGTAGAGGCGACTCCTCGCATCATGAGGATCGCCTTGTCCTCGCTCGGCTCGCCTATCTGGATGACCTGGAAACGGCGAGTGAGCGCGGGGTCCTTCTCGATGTGCTTCTTGTACTCGGCCCAGGTGGTGGCCGCGACCGTGCGCAGGGTGCCGCGGGCGAGCGCGGGCTTCAGGAGGTTGGCGGCGTCGCCTGTGCCGGCCGCTCCGCCCGCGCCCACCAGGGTATGGGCCTCGTCGATGAACATGATGATGGGCTTGGGAGAGGCCTGGACCTCCTCGATCACCGACCGCAGCCGCTGCTCGAACTCGCCTTTCATGCTGGCGCCTGCCTGCAGCAGACCCACATCGAGGGTGCGCAGGGTAACGTCCTTCAACGGGGGCGGCACATCCCCAGCCGCGATCTTCAGGGCAAAGCCTTCAACGACGGCCGTCTTGCCAACGCCCGCCTCGCCCGTAAGGATGGGGTTGTTTTGACGCCGCCGCATCAGGATGTCGATGATCTGCCGGATCTCTACGTCCCGCCCCACGATGGGGTCCAGCTTGCCACTGCTGGCCTCCGCGGTGAGGTCGACAGTGAAGCGCTTGAGTGCCTCCTGCTTGCCCATTGCGGCTGGGGCGATCGCGTCGCTCGCCTCGCCCGGTGAGACCCCGCCGCCCACTTGGAACCCATCCTGGGCACCCATGGAGTCTTCCGGAGAGCCGCCGACGATCTCGGCGAAGCGGTCCGTCAAGATATCGACCCGGATCTTTTCGAACTCCTTCGAGATGGTGGGAAGAGCATTGCGCAAGCCCGGCGTCTTCAAGATACCGATCACCAGGTAGCCGGTGCGCACCTGGGACTCCTTGAACATCAGGGTCGCGTAGACCCATCCCCGCTCGACGGCCTCCTCGACGTGTGAGGAGAGATCCGAGATGGAGGTGGAGCCCCGCGGCAGCCGATCGAGTGACTCGGTGACGTCTTTGGCGAGCCGCGAGGGCTCCAGATTGAACTGCTTGACGATGCGGTGTAGGTCCGAATCTTGGAGCTGCAGGATCTGGTGAATCCAGTGCACCAGCTCAACGTACGGATTTCCCCGCAGCTTGCAAAACACGGTGGCACTCTCGATGGCCCGGTAGCAGAGCCGATTGAGCTTGCCGAAGAGTGCCACGCGACTGATTTCAGGCATCTGCTCGCCTCCTTTCAGTAGGATTCAGCTGGATCGAGTGCTTGGCCGGCTAAGCAAGCACCAAACCGAAGCGGCTCCAGCAAGAGGTCCGCCGCATCGCGCGCGAAGGGCCGACTCGCCAGCCAGGTGGTCCAACCGAGCTGACCCTGCTCCCCGAGCTCGAGTGGCGGCACCTCGTCTCGCTTCAGGATCAGGTTGAGGTCCCAATCCAGCTCATCTCCCAAATAGTTACGCACCATGGCCACTAAACGCCGAATGCTATCGCCCCCCGGGAGCATCCGCCGGTAGTCTTCGAGACCGAGGGGGCCGAGCGAGACGCGGAACTTGTACTGGCGGTCCCATACGCGCGAGCCGACCGTGGCCGAAACGCCGAGGGTCCCGTTGAGGGCTGACTCGCCCAAGCACCAATACGAGTCTCGAGGAAGCTGTAGCCAGTGTCCGATGAACTCGTGAAGGACGACCGGCAACCCAAAGAAGTCGGAAAGTAACGCCGCAAGCCCCTCGGCGTGGCGGGTCTGACACACCAACCGCCCGGCGTAGTGCAGCTTTGCGAGATCCGGAATGGCGTCGCGATCGCGCAGGGACGGCATGCCGATGCCGAAGAGAGAGGCAACGTAAACCGCGAAACGGTCGGAGTCCGGCCGGTCCAGGCTGACCGTTGGGCGTGCATTGGCCCAGGCACGATAGAAAAGCGCCAACATCCGATGGTGAAAGACATCAGCAAAGCGGGCAAACGTGGGATCGCGGGCAATGCGCAATCGGGTCCGCGCGTACTCGGTGAGATGGACCGGGAGCGGTCCGTTGGGGCCGAACAAACCGAGGAAGTACACGGACAACCGCGCCGGATCGCCGCCGCTTCCAAGATGGAAGGACGAGAGAGTTGCGGGGGCGAACGCGAGATGGGGCTCTTGGGCAAGACGCACAGGTTCATCTCGCGGGCGCAGCGCCTTGCCCAGCCGGGGGAGAGAGCGATGCGCGCACTCTAGGCGTCGCAGCGCACTGAAAAAGCCGAACTCAAAAGGCGCTTCCTGCAGCGCATCGCCCAGAGCTAGAGTGTGTGGCGTCGTCCGATTCTCGCTGGCCACCTGATGATCTCACGGTCCGGGGTGGTCACAACTGTCTCTGTAAAGGAATTGATCGAAACGTATTTGGTGAAGAACTGTTCCAACACCGCGCCTAACAGAAAGACGCCGCTACCCTCGAAAGCGACGGGATCGAGGGTTACGGTAACCTCGAGCCCGCGGGCGAAGGTAATCGCGCCTTGCGTCGGCAGGCGTCGCGTAATCGCCCTGGTTGCCACGGACCGCACCCCTTCCACCTGCTTGGCAACCGCTTCCTGGCCAAGGTCAGCGTACAGACTCAATAGCTCCCGCAAGGCAGCCGATCCCTGAAACGGATCCGTGTTCGTAACTGACAAGTAGTTCAGTGACAGGTGACTGATGAGTCGCCAGGCAGTATCGCCCCTTGGAAACGACGGACGCGGCCTCGTCGGTCCTGCGACACAGCGTACCGACTGGACTGGGGCGCTTAGCTCGAGAGAAAAATCCGTCGAGCCCTTACCGAGAGGCAGTTGAAGCGGCAAGTCCCGGTTGGTGCACAGGGTGGCTACCCCGAGTTGGCGGAGGCTATGCCGATATGGCGCCTCATCGGCGTCCACCAGCGCGATGAACACCTCGCTGCCGATATAGCTCGAGCGTGGCCCACGAATCCGTTGCACCTCGGACGACACCCGCGGCTCCCGGTGCAAGGTGTAGTATGCCCGGTGCTCACGGCCGGCGACCAAGTCATGCGACGCATAGAAGGGCAGGAACTCCCTCTCCGGCTCATTGTGCGCACCGAAGCCCAGCACCTCGGTAACGCTGTGCACTTCAAAATCCATCGGACGCGTCCGATCCACGACGAGGTGATGTTCGTCGGTGCGATCCGTAAGATGAACTCGGTCCGCACGCTTTGGAAACAGGTTGATCGCCGGGGTGCAGAACAGAGCGAAATACGACGCGTCGAAAGAATCCTCGGCCAAAACACCGCCTTCATCCAACAGGACGATAAGATCCAGTTCGCCACCAACGCATCGCCGCACAGACTCACCGATTCCGCCAATTTCGACAAACAGATAGCGGTCGGCAAACGCGAAGTACTCCTGAAGCAACCGATATCCTTGAAACGAGCGCGGACCGTACGGCAGGAGAGCCTCTCCGTCGTCGAATCCAACGCGTTCAATGCGGCCCTTTCCCAGAATCGACGGCTCCGGGGCAGAACGCGCCGGTGGACGCACAACCACGGCCAGGGCATGAGCCAGCAATTGCTCATAGAGGCGCATGCGCAGCCCGTCGCCCCCCCGCAGATAGATTCGAACCGCATCCAAGGCCACCTTATCGAAGGTGAGTCCTGCAGTGGCGCGTAAGCGAAAGCGTAGACCCGCCTTAATGCCCGCAACGACACTGCCGCTGACCCCAGTCGCTGAGGCCGTCGGCAGGTACTTGACTTCAGCCAGCTCCAAAGGCCAGAGGGTAACGTCTGCTGCAGTGCGATACTCGCATGCAGTCCTGTCTCCCTTCCCCAGAATGCTGCGAAGCGCGGTGCCCCGAGGGATGACGAAGCCAGCCGCCAAATCCCCAGAGGTAAGATCCGGCTCGAATTGCACCACCGCCATGGAAGGAATCGGCGCCAGGTAATGCGGATATACCGTCTCCAGCAGGTGCTGGGTAAAGGTCGGAAACTCCGCGTCCAGCTTGAGCTGGACCCGGGCAGCGAGAAAGGCAAACCCCTCTAATAGCCGTTCGACGTAAGGGTCCGCGCACTCGAACTCTTCCAAGCCCAGCCGCCCCGCGATCTTGGGAAAGTCCCGGGCGAACTCGGCCCCCATTTCACGAATAAACTGAAGCTCTTGGTTATAGTAACCGAGCAACCTCGGGTCCATCAGCCGCTGCCCTTCCCCGCATGCTGCACAACCCGGACATCCCCCAGCTCCAGGTCGACTTCCGTCCTCAGATACATCTGTAACGGCACCGGCTGCGCCCAGAGCTCACCCTCGATGTCGAAAGCCATCGCATTGTGGTTCATAAGGTTCTGGTCGACAACAAGGCGCACTCTGAGAGAGTCACTCAGAATCCGCGGCTCAAAATCGAGTACCGCCTGTCGCAAAGCACGTTCGAACTCTATAACATTCGTGCTGGATAGGGTTATTCCAGCGACATCCGGGAGCCCATAGTTGAGGACAGACCGCACAACCTCGGGATAGCGATCCAAGCTTTGGGCGGAAGCGAGGTTTGTGGTGTTGAACAACCACGCCAAATCCCGCTGCACCACCTCCCGCAGCCGACTGAGCGAGAAGACCCGCTTATCTCGGGATTCGGACTTCTTTTCGGGCTCGTCGTCCGTCAGCCGATCCAGCAGCGAGGGCTGCAGCCGTTCCTTTTGGGTGAGCTCAGCCACGGACGGCTCAGGAGCCGTGAGTCCCGCCACTGACCCCAGATTCCCCTTCACCTGGCCTCAGTGTGATCTCGCGGACACTCATTATCGCGTACTCACCTTCGTCGGTCGCCAGCATGCGTTGGCCCAGTCCAACGAACAACCCGCCCGGGCGCTCCATCCATAGCGTCTTGCGAGCGCGGCGCAAGTCCGTGTCTTGGCTCGCCTGGCTGTCGGGGTAACGCGTCGGAATCAAGCCCACACCTTCTCCGCCGTTAGCCCAGGTAAAATACGCGGGCATCCAGACAAGGTCCCTCAAGTCCGTGGGCTTCTCGATGGTCAAACGGGCGACATGACTGAAGGGCACCCAGTAGTATCTTCCATTGACGATGGCTTCCAGCACCGGCCCCATCCGCATATCGCCGTCGGCGATCCAATCAAATGGCACCCCGTCAATGCTCCCCGGCGTCATGGGTGCCCCCTCCAGGGCCTGAGCACGAACTTGCCCTGACTCTTCATAGCGCTCCTCCGCCGCAAGCCGAAGGGCCTCGAGGAGCAGAGCCAGCCAGTTGTCCGGCTCGCCGAGAACCATGGGCGAACGCCGTCCAGCGAAGACATCCCCCCGCAACACCTCGCAGCGGAGCGCCTCCCGGTAGGTCTGCACCATTGCTAGCACGCCCTCGTCGAGCTCACCCGCGACATTCAGCTGGGAAAGCGCCCGATCCCATTGACCAAGAACGGCGAGCAACTGGAAAAGGAAGATGCGGTACTTCGCATTGGCAGGCTCTCTGCGAACTTGCGCCTGAAGCTCCCGGAGAGCCGCGTCCAAGTCCCCTTCCATTAGCAGCTGCTCGGCACTCATCGCACGCTCTCCTCGCGGATCCCGCCCCAACGCAAATCCCCTCTCTCGGCAAGCGCCGGCCAATCCCATTCTGCCGATGCGGTCGCGCAGTGCCTCATCTGCTTGCTCCCAGTTGCCTCAGTGCCGGATCAATGACAGCCGTTCCCTGTCAAGCTCGACACGCTGCGACAAGCGCGAGGCTTGCCGCAGGTGTTGCTGCGGCTAGATTTTCTTGTTTGCCTGGATGTCCCACCCCATCTTCGGTGTGGC
>JARRNE010000123.1:0-6456 GCA_037385305.1 Chromatiaceae bacterium
GGGGAGTTGGACCGCGCTATGCGCGACTTTCACGGTAAGCACTGATCAATTCCGTTCTTGGAAGACATCGGTATTGATGATTGCAGAACCTTTTGCGCATGGCCCGTGATCCGGAGGCAGCGTAGGAGCGGGCATGCCCGCGGTCGCCCGCAAGCGAGCTCCTACTGGCCATGGCGCGGGCTATGGCGAGCGCCAGGATCGATTGATTCAGTACGTCGATCTGGCACAGGCGATGCCGGGCAAAAATGCCGAGTACGTACGGACAACGATCGGCTCCGCTTTCCCGGCAATGGTCTTGCGAGGTCCCTATTCCCCGGGACCCCGCTCCGCCTGCTTTCCGCGGATCGGGGTTTCCCTAAAGCGAAACGGTCGGTCATGTTACGAAGCCGGAGGAGCCTCCGGCGACGACCACCTTGCGTTCCGTGCGCGAGCTCACCGGCTATGGTGTCGTCGCAAAGGACGGCGACACGGGCCGCATCGCCGATTTCATCGTGGATGATCAGAGCTGGGCGCTGCGCTATCTCGTTGTCGACACGTCCTGGCTGCCTCTCTCCAGGAAGGTGCTGATTGCCACGGATTGGATCGAGGAGGTCGACTGGGTTGACCAGAAGATCCTTGTCGACGTCACGTCCGCACAAGTCGAAGGCGCGTCGGAGCTCGATCCCAGGGCTCCGGTGAACGAGGAACAGGAGACCGTGCTTTACGACTACGATGGGCGGCCCCGCGGACGGGCGGGGTTGCACCGGTGAACCCGTCCTGTCGTTTGGAAAGACTTCGCCCGCTCACGGTCTCTAGGCTAGCGGGCTTCAAAGGATTTCCCGATGAACGATGAGCAACTCATCATCCCACTGGAAGAGCTTGGCCGCGGCGACGTTGGACAGGTGGGCGGCAAGAATGCCTCTCTGGGCGAGATGATCCGGCACCTTGGCGGGCAGGGGGTGCGGGTGCCGGGGGGCTTTGCCACGACCGCCCACGGCTATCGGTGCTTCCTCGCGGAAAACGGGCTGGAGCCTCGGATCCGCAGTCTGACTGAGTCATTCCAGAAGAAGGAGCGTTCGCTCGCCGAGGTCGGCAAGGACATCCGTTCGCTGTTCCTCGAATCCAGGACGCCAGACGCCGTGGCCGAAGCCGTTCGCGCGGCCTATCGGAGGTTTGCCGAACAAACGGGCCGCGAGGCGTTGGATGTGGCCGTGCGCTCCAGTGCTACCGCCGAGGACCTGCCGGAGGCGAGCGAGCGAACGGAGGACAAGACATGAGCGACGATCTGACAGGCCGCGTGGTCCTGGTCACGGGCGCCACCGACGGCATCGGTGAGCTGACGGCACAGCGGCTCGCAGCACGGGGCGCGACGCTCCTCGTGCATGGCCGAAACCCGGACAAGGTGGATCGGGTCGTCGAGCAGGTCCGATCCGACGGCGGCGACGCGCGAGGCATGCTTGCAGACCTCGCGGCCATCGCGCGGGTACGCCAGCTCGCCGACGACGTGATCGACAGCGGCCAGCGCCTGGACATCCTGATCAACAACGCCGGCGTCGGCGACTCACGCGGCGCGCGTCGCGAGAGCGACGACGGCAATGAGCTGCATTTCGCGGTGAACACGCTGGCGCCGGTCCTGCTGACGCGGCTGCTCGCGGACCGGCTCACAGAGACCGCCAAGGCCCACGGCGAGGCCCGCGTCGTCATGGTCGCATCGGTCGCCCAGACCGCAATCGACTTCGACGACCCGCAGCTCACCCAGGGCTACGACGGCATGCACGCCTATGGCCAGAGCAAGCTCGCACTGATCATGGCGACCATCGAGCTGGCGGAGCAGCTGCAGCCCCGCGGCGTCACCGTCAATGCCCTGCATCCGGGCACCCTGCTGAACACCAAGATGGCCCGCGAGGGTTTCGGCCGCGCCATGGGCCGTGCCGAGGACGGCGCTGAGGCCGAGGTGCACCTCGCAACGGCGCCCGAGCTGGCGGGCGTCACCGGGGCCTATTTCGACCGCCTGCAACGGGCCGAGCCCGCGGCCCAAGCGAAGGACCCCGAGGCCCGGCGGCGGCTGATGGCGCTGATCGACGAGCTGACCGGCAAAGGATGAGCCCTCTGCACGTCACCATCGTCGGCGGCACCGGCTTCGTCGGCCGCCACCTTGCCGACCGCCTGCTCCGCGCCGGGCACCGCCTGACGCTCGTGGCGCGCCACTGTCCGAGCTCCGGGGCGGCCGCGCGTGCTGCGGGACTGGCTCGCAGCGCCGGGAGGCCGCTACGGCAGCGCCCCTGCGGATTGAGGCCGCGCTCCGCCTGCGGACTCCTCGGCAGCGCGTCCGCTGTATCTTTCTGACTTCCTTCGCGTTTCTTCGTGCTCTTCGTGGTGAGCTCCTCTTTCCAGTCTCATCGGCAGCGGGCACCAAGATTGGATTCGACACGGCGCCCGCAGCCGGAAACGCGGCGTCCCGGATCGGAGATCGATATGCTTAAGCTTGGCGATCTGAACGAAAACCGCGTGCTTACGATCACGGCCAGCGGCCATCTCTCGAAAGAGGATCTCGACGGGATCACGCCCCAGCTCGCGGAGCTGCTCGACCGCCACGGCCGCCTGCGCTTCTACGTCGAGCTGCAGGAGGTAACGGGCTTCGGGCTCGGCGCGCTGTGGGAGGACCTGAAGTTCGACCTCCAGCACAGGCACCAGTACGGCAGGACGGCACTCGTCGGCGACAGGACGTGGCAAAAGGCGGCGTCAAGGCTCGCCGGTCCCTTTTTCGGTGCCGAAGTCAGGTTCTTCGAGCCGGATCAGCGGGAGGCGGCCTGGGCCTGGGTCAACGACTGATCCGGCGAATGCCCTCCAGCAGCAGAGGCGTGACCCGCACGTTGCCGATGCTCGTCCTGGCCCCACCCCTTATGGCGATCAGCCGGAACGCGCGGTTGGCGCTCTGGAGCCGCAACTCGCCATCGAGGACAATGAGCGGCTCGCGACTGCAACAGGCGACCAGAGGACCGTTTCGCCGTGGCGCCTCTCAATGGTGCCGTTCCCGGGTCTCCCGACGCCATGTCCCAGGGGGGACGCCAAAGCACCGCTTGAAGGCGCGCTGAAATGCCGCGGGAGAGGTGTAGCCGACCTCGTCCGCAACTGCCTCCACGCTGCACCGGCTGTCGCTTAGGCGCCGCGCCGCGTGCTGCATCCGCACGCGGGTGAGGTAATGCATCGGCGCCTCGCCAATGACCGCTTTGAACCGCTCCGCCAGCAGCGAGCGGGAGCAGGCCACGCGCTCCGCCATCGCCTCCACGGTCCACTCGATGTGGGGGCTCTCGTGCATCAGGCACAGCGCCTTGCTCGCCAAGGGGTCTCGCAACGCCGCCAGCCACCCGGTCGCGTCCTCCGGCAGGGCGCGAATGTACCCGCGCAGGCTTTCGAGGAACATGAGCTCTGCCATTCGAACGCGCAGGCTGCCGGTGCCCGGATCATCCCTTAGGGCCTCATCCACGGCGTATCGGACTAGCGCCTCTGCGCTGTCGTTGAGGCCAACCACGAACATGGGCGGCAAGGCGGAAAAGAAGGGCGAGAAGGCCCGTTGATCGCAGCCCAGGAATCCGCAGAGGACCTCCGACTGCGGCCCGTCACCGGTTTCAAAGCGGAACTCGCGGACCTCCAGCAGAGAACGCTCCCCGATGAGTGTCTTGAAGGACGGAGGGTTCTTGTCACGATGGTCGCCGAGCTCGTGCAGGTGGCCGTGGGGCAGAACCACCGCGTCCCCCTTGCGAGCCAGCACCCATTGATCCGGCGGGCGCCGATTACCGGCGTTACAGAGAGCGCGTTCCGTCCCTGCTGCCCCGGCTATCACGGTGGATCTGGCCCCGCTGCGTGGGGGATTTACACCAGGATTGCCCCGATCATTCGCATACGACTCTGGGACATTGACGTGGCCCTAAAGAAGGCAGAGTCTTCCACTCGAACGGTTGGACCTCCTTCCCGTATCTCTGGGAGCCGGATAACGCAGCCTTGCGACCAGGGGCAAGTGATCCGAGGCGAGGCGCGTCAGAGGTGTCGAGAGGGGACGGATGTCCATGAGGAGATCCGGCGGATAGATCCAGATGCGGTCGATGGGGAGGAGCGGAACCAGCGCCGGAAACGTGCGCCGCCAGGGCGCTCGTCCGAATAGGCGGTCGAGGTTACGGGAGCCCCCCCAGAAGGGAAGCCATTGATTGAAATCGCCCATCAGCAGCGATGGAACCCCCCAGTCTTCAGCCAGGGCAGAGAGCAGCACCGCAAACTGGTGGCGGCGTTCCCGCGGTGAGAGCCCCAAATGGGTTGCGATGCAGCGCAGCCTTTTGCCGCCGGGCAGCCGGAGCCGGGCTTCGATCGCCCCGCGGGGCTCTCGACCCGGGCGGCTCAGGTCGATGCGGAACACGCTCACGACCGGAAGGCGGGTGAGCAGCACATTACCGTAGCTGCAATTGTGGCGCTCGATGGTCGGCCCGGCGATGGCCGTGTAGCCCCCTGCTCCCGCCAGCGCCTTCATCTGCAGAGACGCGGTCCCTGGACCGGGGGCCGCATCCACCTCCTGCAACGCCACCAGGTCGGCGTCGAGCGTGCCGATCACCCCCAGTATCCGCCTGGGGTCACGCCGTCGGTCGCCCCCGACCGCCTGATGGATGTTGTAGGTCACGGCGGTGAGGGTCGTCGTCACGACCGCTGCTGCGGCGGCATCAGGCATCCTCCAAGGTGCAGATCGCCTCGGCATCGGTGAGGAGAAAGACCAGGCTCTCGCTCGCGAAGAGCTTGAAATGGATGCCGTCGTTCGCAGAATAGCCGACGCGCAGATCCTGTCCCACCTTCAGGTCTCCAGCCCGCGGGTCGACCAGAAGCCCGCCCTCGATCGCTGCCTTGAAGACCCCGCCCTCACAGAGCCGCTTCAGGTGATCGAGCTGGAGCATGTCCGATCCCTCGTAGCGGCGGAAGAGGGCGTTGTACCGGGTGGGCGATAGCGCCAGTGCATAAGGGCCGCGGAAATCGCTGTCGTCTAGCTGCGCGACCGCGGCGAGGACGTCGGTCAGGGCTTGCTCGACCTTGCTCCAGTCGCCGCACGCGGCGACGTGCCGGCCGGGGGCCGTCAAGAGGCCCGGCAGGCCGAGCTCGTCGACGCCGTGATAGATCAGATCCTCTTCGCGGCGAGCGACCGCCTCGGCGGCGTCCTCCACCGGGCGTAGATCGAGCGGCAAACCCATCCTCAGGTGTCCCTCGACGCGGCGGATGCTGAGCTCGAACGTCTGCTGAAGCATGGGAACGGCAATGGCCCGGCTGGCCACGGCCCCGGCGAGCTTCTCTTCCACCGGCCGGCAATAGGCCTCGCCGCCCAGCTCGACGCTCGTCAGACCAACGCCGTAGGGCCCGTCGACCTCGAGGATGCGCCTTGCAGTCAGGACATCGCGAGCCGCTTTGGCGGCCGCCGCATCGATACGGTCCCAGAGCTCAGTCGAGAAGCTGCAGGACTCGCGGTTGAGATGTTCCATCGCCTCACCCCTTGAGCTTTCCAATCGTGAAGGATTCGCCGCTGCGCCGCGCCGCCGTTTCAGCCTCTGCCGGCTGCAATTCGGACTTGGAGGCGACCTGCTCCTCGACCTCGGTGATCGAGCCTTCCGCGTAGAGGTATGTCCCCAGTGTTCGCTCGAAATCGCCATTCCGCCGGCGCAGCCACTCGAGGAGCATGGAGGCATGCTCGATCTCCTCGCGCATGTTGTGCTTCAGAATCTCTCGCAGTGCGCTGTCGGAGCAGGCCTCGGCGCGCTGCTGATACCAGTCCACGGCCTCGAGCTCTTCCTGTAAGGAGACGAGCGCACGGTGGAGTTCTTTCGTCTGCTCGGAAAGTTCCTCTGTCGACTCGTGCAGCGTATTGGAGGCATCAGCCATTGTTGAGGCTCCCTGATTGATCCACCCCCGAACGTCAGTCGGCGCCGCCCGCCGACTCCGAAGGCAATGCGCAAACCCCGTACCACGAAGCCTCGCTGGCGCCGCGAGGACTGAGCGCCGAAGACTGATCGCCGATGCCCGAAAGCTGCAGGCTTTGCTCTGGTGGATAACCACCGGGGCCGCACCTAAACCACCTATGGCGGCGTACGCCGACGGGTACTGCGCTAGCTCGCCACCCAGGGATAGTTGGACAAACCACAAGGCTCTTCTGTCGCCGGTGCACACCGAACCATGATCGGCCTTCTGTCTTCTGTCCCCTGTCCATCAGCCTTCCTTCCAGCGCCTTCCGTCCTGCTGTATCAGCTCCGCCGCTGCCTCCGGCCCCCAGGAGCCTGCGTGGTAATTCGGGAACCCGCGGGGCGGGTTGTCTTCCAGCCGCGCGACGATCGGGTCGACGATCGACCAGGCGTGATCAATCCAGTCCTCCCGGGTGAACAGGGTCTGATCCCCTTCCATGACATCCAGAAGCAGCCAGGCATAGGCGCGGGGCGGGGAGGTGATGCCAAA
>JARRNE010000124.1:0-6445 GCA_037385305.1 Chromatiaceae bacterium
GAAGCGATGTTGATGCTGCGCGCCTTCTACAAGGCAGGGCGCTGGAACTTGCTGAAAGAGATGGCTCTTTGTCCTGAGGCAGCGTGCCATGCTTGACCGACAATCAGGGAATGCGCCCGGCGGTGTTCATCGCCCCAAAGTGACGGGCCCGGTGCCGGCCAACCTACGGCGTTCGCGCGAACTACTCCCCCGCAGGCGGCTGGCAGCCGAGTCTCCTGTTATAGGCGAGGGATCAGTGGTCCGCTTTCTCGTCGATTGCCGCCGTCAGATGCATCGCGCTGATAGACCGCTTTGGGTCTGCGGACCTTCGGCCCAGGCAGGCCGTCGCGGTCAGTCCGACCGGTAGCAGCCGGCCATAAGCGGGGTCTTGCGGGAAGCGTGGACGGAGGGCGATATCGGCGGTTATCTCAGGGCCTCCGAGGGCTGGAAACGTATCAGGAGCTCCTTACCTTGCTAATATACGGGTCCATCTGAGATTGCAGGTGATGCAGGTTGTGCAAGGCGCGGAATTTTCTTGTGCGCTTGACGCGTGAAGGACAACGGGCTCAACAAGCAGGAGATCGCGGAGCTGCGCAGCGGGAGGGTCGGCACGTGCTGTGGGTGAGGCTCGAAGAGGGCCAGTGAACGTATGAGCCGATGAACAGCGGAAACCGGGGCGCAGGGACAGCCCGGCGGTGGTTGGTGGGATCGCTGCGCTCGTTCTACCCTTCACCCTGTGCCAGTGGGTTGCGCATCGTCGCCAAGCGATCCCGGGAGCCACAGCCTTCGCAGTGTGTGCTGGGCCTGGCTGCTGCCTTAGCGCTCCTGCCTGTGGTATCGGCTGGACAGGCATTCGATCCAGCCGCCGTTCTGCGCTTTAACACCATCTGCGCGCGCTGCCACGAAGGGGAATGCAGCGGGCGCTTGAGCTTCTCCAGCGGGCCGGAGGCAACCTTCGAGCACATCCGCCGTTACACCGGAGCGATCGAGCCCGCGATTGCACATCAGCTCTACGCGATCCTCGCATACATGAAACGCGAATGCGCCTACGTGCCGCTGCTACCCCTCGCTGCGCCGTCAAGGGCAACGCGCGAAACGCTGGATAGTTACCGAGAGCCGTCCGGCGGGAGCTACTTTATTCCCCTTGGCGTTCTCGCAGTTGGGAAACACCGCCTCTTGTTGCATCTGGCCCAGCCGGCCACGCTGCGCGCGGAAGTGCTGAGCGAGCACTTTGAGCCTCTCGTAGATGAGCTTGCGACGACGCGGGGGGCCTCGCTGGCGCTCGAGTTCCGCGTGGAGGAGCCCGCCCGCTGCTATCTGCGCCTGCGGGGCGCCCGGTTACCTCGCCTGGAGGGACTTCGACTGCACTCGCCAGACGGCAGCAAGGATGGGCCGCCCGCGCGAGCGCGAGGCGTGCGCAAACCTACGCCGACTGGGCACGCAACACCCGCGGACCCGCCCCCCGGGGGCGAGGCCGTGCCCGCAGCGCAGTGACTCACGCGTCCCTTTGTTACCCCAGCGGACAGGGAGCGCCACCGTAGGCGGGGACCTGCGCTGCGCATCTTGTCCGGCCCGCGGTGTGCTCGGTCTTCAGCGGAACCAGATCCATGATGCCGAAATAGTCGGCGAAGACCCGTGCCGCCGGATAGCCGCGGCGGGTAATCGCGATGATCATGTCCGGTCGTCAGCCCCCGAGGCTGCACGAGCAAGCGGGACAGCCCGAGCCGCCGCAACCGGGCGGGCTCGCTGCAGACGGCAGGCGTGGAGGGGCGAGGCGAAGGTGAGCTGGACGTTGACGGGGTCGGTGGCATGGCAGCTGCCGGCCATAAGCGGACCAAACAGGAGCGCTCCGGCAATCCTTGTTGTGGCAAGAAGGTTACAGACCATCGCGTCACTCATCGACTGCGAGGGTCCGCCCAACCCACCCGAAGACTGACCGATCCCCAATGACGGCTCAACGCTGATACCGGGCGCCCAGCTACCCCCTTGCGATCGCGCGACATCGCCCATTTACTCGCTTTCACTTCCCGCGCCTGATCGGCCGAGTGCCACCGCAAAGCGGACGCGTGGCGAATCGGGGTTAACCCTGATCCCGTGATTTTCTCTGTGTTCGTTTCGAATGCGGATGTAGCTGCCCCAAAAGCCGGAGAAGCACAACCAGTTCGACGTGACAACGCTCTCCCTGATGGCCTTGGAGAAATCATCCAAGCCGCCGGCATAACACGCACGCGCGACGATGTCGCAGCGGTGCTTGCGCTCATCGACATCACACCCCGCGCTCAAGCCGCGCCCTGCGCCAGCCAGCCGAGCATCAGCATTCCCACCGCCACGACCCAGCTCCCCGCAACGCGGACGGCTACCCGGGCCCAGAGCGCTCGCGCAGGTACCACCGCTGCCGCGGTCAGCAGGGCGAGCAAAAAGACCGTTAGCACGATCCCGAACAGGGTCGAGGGACCTGCACCCATCGCCGCCAAGGCCGTGCCGTTGAGCAGGCCGTGCAGCGCACCGTACGCCCCGCCCAACGAGGCGGCGGCAACTGCCGGCAGCCTGGTATCGGCCGCCACCAGCACGCCCAGGATCATGAACGACAAGACGCTGAGCCAGGTCAGGTCCGGCGCGACCGGAAGCCGCAGACCGATCATTCCCGCCAGCAGCCAGCACATCGGCAGCGCGATCACCGTCAGCCTGCCCGCTCTCGCGCCGCGCAGGCCGGCCAGCAGCGCGGCGGCGACCAGGCCCAGGAGATCGCCGGGCGACAGCAGCAGGTGCAGGGCTCCGTCATAAAAGGGTCCCAGGCCGGAGGTGACCAGGTGGGCCTGCGCAGCCGCCGGCAAGGCGAGCAATACCGCAGCGACCGACGTGAAAACGCCTGATCGGCTCATCCAACGGCGCCCCAGAGAAAATAGAGACCGCCGGCCGTGACCAGCGCACCGGCACCACGCAGGGCTTGGCGGCCAAGGTCCCAACGGTGAATCAGCCCCCCGGTGATGCCGGCGGCGTGCAGCATGCCGGTCGCCATCACAAAGCCCAGGCTGTAAAGCATGGCGTTCTGTCCCGGTTCCAGCTCTGTTCCATGCGCATGGCCGTGAAAGACGGCGAAGAATGCAACCATCCCGACCGCAGCAAACAGCGGCAGACGGACCTGGCCGAGCACCATGGCACCTAGCACCACGGCCGACACCGCGCTACCGATCTCGACGCCGGGCAGCGGGATGCCGATCAGCCCGAGCATCCCGCCGAAGGCCATGAGCATAGGAAAGGCCACGGGCAGTACCCACAGCGCCGGCATACCCAGCTGCGCACCCCACAGACCGACCGCCACCATGGCGATGACATGATCGAGACCCGAGACCGGATGCGACAGGCCGCTGAGGAAGCCGCCGGCCTCGCCTGATCCCAGGTGAGCCAAGGCGGCCAGAGGCCAGAGGGCGATTAGCACGAGAGCTGCGAGGGCCGGCTTCCGATCGAGGCGCTTGCCAGAGCTCATGTGGTCCTCCTTAGAACATCATTGCGGCCCGCTGGATAGTCCAATAGGCCCCGAGGGAGCCGATGGCGTAGGCGGGCCCCAGCTCGGCCCAATGGGGCCATCGGAAATCCAGCGTTCGCATCGCCCGGTGGCAGAGCAGGATCAGGACGACAAAGGCGAGCTGCCCCAGCTCGACCCCCACGTTGAACATGGCGAGCGCCAGCGGGATCTCCGCCCGCGGCATCCCCACCGTGGAGAGGCCGCTGGCGAAGCCGAAGCCGTGCAGCAGCCCGAAGCAGAAGGCGACAACCCAGGGCTGGCGGATGGTGAAGCTGGTCTCGCCGCGCCAGACCCGCACCATCTCGGGACCGAGGAAGAGGATCGACAGGGCGATGGCGGCGTTGAGCGGCGGGCCGGGCACGCTGGCATAGCCGAGGGTGGCGAGCCCCAGGGTGATGCTGTGGGCAATGGTGAAGGCGGTGATGGTCTCGACCAGCATGCGGGGGCCGCGCACGATGATCAGCAGCCCGAGCACGAACAGCAGGTGGTCGATGCCGAGCAGGATGTGCTGAAAGCCGAGCACGAGGTACTCGCCGGCGGTCACCGTCCAGGGCCGCTCGCCGCGCAGCACCGCCGCCGGCTTCGTTGGCCGCACCACCTGGGACACCTCGGTGCCATCCAGCCGGGAGACGCGCACGAAGACGTCCGTGATGGTCTGCTCGAGCCCCGGGAAGCCGATGACGCTGCCGTCGAGCGTGCCTGGCCACACTGCAACGACCTGGCGGTGCAGGTCCGCGCTCGCCAGCCGCTGCACGGTGGGCTCGCCAACGGGCTGCCAGTCCGCGGGCAGCGCTAGGCGGGCCGGATGCGACTTGCCGTAGTAGATCGGGGCCCGCCAGACGACCTCCCAGCGCTCACTGGTGAGCTGGCGGAGTTCGAGCAGGCCGGGCTGACTCGTGGGCGACGCCGGGGGCGGACCAGAATCCGACCAGCAGCAGGGGCAGCGCGACAAGGTGGCGGAGCGGCACCCTCACGGTCTCTTCACTACCGCTTGGGCCGCCGGCAGGTCGGGCGCGGCGGCGATGACACCTCCCGCCTTGCCGGATTGCGCGCTCGCTGGCCCGGCCGGCGATGCGCCGTCGGGCAACGGCCCGCCTTGCGTCGCGCCCTCCTTCACGATCTGGTAGCGCTCGCGCAGGCGCTGGTAGGCCTGCTCCCTGGCCTCGCGGCGGCGCTGGTCGCGCCACTCGGCCAGCACCGCGTCGCGGATCTCCGCCAGCGCCGGCTGGCGGGCCGGCTGGCGCTGCGAGACCCGGACCAGGTGGACCCCGAAGGCCGAACGGATCGGGCCGACCCAGCCACCCGGCTCGAGCCCAACCAGGGCCTCGGCGAAGTCCTGCCCGAACTGCCGCGCGATCTCTTCCGGGGTGGCAGTATCGAAGCCGGAGATCAGCATGGACACATCACCGAGCGCGCCGGGGTCGGCCCCGCTGCGCAGCAGCTCGAGCAGGCGCAGCGCCTCGGCCGCCGGGTCCGGATGCCGGTCCGGGTTCAAGTACACCTGCCGGAACGACAGCCGTGCCGGTTCGGCGAAGCGCTCTTGGTGCTGCGAGAGAAAGCGCTCCAGCTCCCCGTCGGCCGGCTCGGCCTCCTCCGACAGGTCATCGAGCAGGACTTCCAGCTTAAGCGCCAGGCGATTGCGTACGTAGGGGTCATCTTGGCCGAGTCCTAAGGCCTGCGCCGCGCGGTAGTAGATCTCGCTGCGGACGTACCGCTCGACGAGCCCGTTGAGCTCGTTCGGCGTGGGCGGGCGCAGCCAGGTACGCGAGAACTGGGCGGCGAGCTGCTCCACTTGACCGGCGGTCACGACGATCCGCCGCTCGCCCGGCTGGTCCGTTTCCCGGGTGAGGTCGAACACCAGGAACAGCGCCGCCCCCAGGATCAGGAAGTGGACCAGTGGCTCGCGCAACAGCGTTTGGATAGTCCCTGTCATTCAGCGGCAAACAGCAGACAGGCCCGGATGTCTTCCGGATCCAGGTCGGGGAAGTCGCCGAGAATCTCTTCCGTACCCACGCCTTCCGCGAGCATCTCGAGGATGTCAACGACCCGGATTCGCATACCGCGTATGCATGGGCGGCCGCCGCATTGGGCCGGGTTCGTGGTGATACGCGCACGAAGTCGTTGCTTGTCCATGTCGAGTGCCCTCAGCTCAAAAGGCCGTTCGCTGATGGTGCCTCAAGCCCCCGGCGAGTACCAGATCGGCGAGGTGTAAGCCCGCTCCTGGTGTGTCGTCTCGGCCTCCTCGGGGATCGCCACGCCGAAGCGGAAGGCGTCGTACACCACCCAGCGGGGGGTCGGGATCTCGAGGACCCGGGCGTAATAGAACGCGGACTGTGCCGGGTCGAAGTCCGGGTCGTTCCAGACGGTGCCGAGTTCCGAAGTGCCGATGGTGTTGGTCCAGTTGGCGTTCTTCACATCCACAGTGTTGCCTACCGGCAGCAGCTTGCCCTGTTCGTCCGGCTTGCGGCCGTCGGACCAGGCCACGTCGTACACCTTCTCGTGGGTCTTGCCGTCCTTGTCCAACCAGCCCTTGACGATCTGGACGCGGTCCAGGTTGGCGCCGACCGGATCGCGCAGCGCGTAGACCATGAAGGTCGGCGACTTCTTGCCTTTCGCGGCTTTCAGGTCACCGCCCATCGGCACGCCCTTCTCATAGCCGCGGAAGGCGGGCTGGCGGCTGTTCAGGTCGGCCGGTGTATAGTCCCAGCCGCCGAAGAAACGCACGATCATGCGCGGACCGGTGGTGGCGTAGACCTCCTTGCGCTGCATGGCGTCGAAGATCGCCTCGCGGGTGTTCTCCTCAGCCCATACCGCCGCATACCCGGAGGCAACGAGCATGTCCCCCCGGAACACGCCGTTCTTGTTCTCGGCGAAGGGATGCCTCATGCGATCCGGCTTGGGCTCGGCGTTGGTGGCCTTGCCGAAGAAGTTCTCCTCCTC
>JARRNE010000125.1:0-6440 GCA_037385305.1 Chromatiaceae bacterium
TGTTGCGTTTGGTCATCGTCTTCGTCTCTCGCTCTCCTGGGACACGATGGTTAGGGCAGACCGCGCCGCGACCGGACAGCACGGCTGTTCAGTGCCGCAAACAATGTCCAGCGGGTGGCCGCGATGCTGTTCTTTCCAAGCCCTGATAGGGCACCGAGAGACCAAGATGTCCGCTATCGTCCAACGGCGACCCATCGCGATCTTGCATGTCCACGGTCGATTGGAAAGGGCAAAAGGGCCAAAATCCGATAAAGAAGCAACGACAACTACCTGCGCTAGGGCAACACGCTTCTGTCGGGCCGTTCTACCGGCGGAAGCCTTATAGGGTCTGGGGGAAGCGCCAAATTAGCTCCGCCCTGCGCAATGGACTGACGGCTGCCCATGCGCATTGCGCCGCCACCCTCGCCGCCGAGCAGGCCAAGCTCGATGCACATCCGGCCTGGCAGGGACTGCCTCCACAGAAGCAAGCTGCACTGCTTCAATCGGCCGGCATCACCCTCTTGCCTTTGACGGCGATGGGCACCGACGAGGAGCTGCTGAGCGCCCTCGAGAACCGCGATCTGGCCGCCTGGAAGACCCTCGCCGAGGCATTGCCCACGCGGTGTGCCCAGCCATTGGCAGCAGCCATCAAGGAGGCGGAGCCGAAGGCGCAGCGCATCAGCCTGCCGGGCGCGACCATCCGCAACCAAGCGGAGCTGGAGGATTGGCTCGCGGACGTTCGAGCAGCGGTCGAAGCAGCGTTGGCGGAGAGGCCGGTGATCTTGTGAGCCGCCCAGGCGAGCGGCTCGGCCAAGACCTTCATCGTGGGCGACGGCAACCGGGTGGCCGGCTACTACAGTCTTACGGTGGGGCAGGTGGACACCGCCGATGCCCCGCCGCGGGTGCGCAAGGGCATGGGCCACTACCCCATCCCGGTTGTCATCCTGGCTCGGCTGGCGGTCGACGTGCGCTACCAGGGCCGGGGTATCGGCGCCGCCATGCTGCGTGACGCGATCAGACGCACCCTGACGATCGCCGAGCAGGCCGGCATCCGCGCTCTTCTGACACACCCCATCGACGACAACGCAGCGCGCCTTTGCCAGCGTTTCGGTTTCATGCCTTCGCTGCTGCGCGAGCAGCAGTGGCTGCTCCTGCTCAAGGACGCCCGCTGCCTGCTCGTGGGTGAATAGGCGGATGACCCATTCCGGGAAGGACACTGACATGCCCGTCTCCCTGACGACGGACCAGCGCAACCTCCCCTCCCGCGTCACCCTGGAGGCCGGCGAGGTCGCCGAGAATGCCGCACGCGCCGCCCTGGAGAACCTCGCGGCTCACGAAGGCGATTACCGTGGCCACATGACGGTCGAGCAGCGCCAGCTGCGCAACCGGCTGCGCGCTCGCGGGAGGGCGCTCGGCGACCGGCTGGACCAGCGCTGATTTTTTCAATCTCGCCCTTCCTCCTTAAGAGCCGCCTTTATTTGTGGATCGCCAGCGCTTCACCCCAACGCGCCGGGAGAACTGGTCGGGATTCGCGTTCCCCCGCCGGACGTGGCCTTTGTCCCGCACCCCTTCCCTCCTCGCGCAACGCCCATGCTCGATCACGGGGGGTTTGGAGAGTCCACGACTCCGCTGATGCGAGTAAACTGATATGTCCTGTCACTCAATTCGGCAGGTCGCGCGAACGGGTTGGAGAAGTGGGTACTCGAGCGGGTATCAAGAGCGACAGCGTAAACGCAATCACCTGATGAACAGCAGGATATCCGCAATATGCTCCTGATGATCGATAACTACGATTCCTTCACCTATAACCTCGTCCAGTACCTCGGAGAGCTGGGTGCGGACGTCCGAGTCTTCCGCAACGACGAGCTGACCCTTGACCAGGTGGCGGAGCTGTCCCCCGAGCGCATCGTGATCTCTCCGGGGCCCTGTACCCCGAACGAGGCTGGCATTTCGGTGCCGCTCATCAGGGCGTTCGCCCCTCGCACCCCGATCCTCGGCGTCTGCCTGGGGCACCAGTCCATCGGTCACGCGTTCGGCGGCAGGATCGTGAAGGCGCGTGAGGTCATGCATGGGAAGACCTCGCCCATCTATCACTGCCGCCAAGGCGTCTTCGCGGGCTTGGACGTCCCGTTCCAGGCAACGCGGTACCACTCGCTGGTGATCGAGGCCGGCCGTCTGCCGGACTGCCTGGAGGTCACCGCCTGGACCCAGGCCGAGGATGGGGAGCGAGACGAGATCATGGGGGTGCGCCATCGCGACTACCCTGTCCAGGGGGTGCAGTTTCATCCCGAGTCCATCCTGACGCGCCACGGCCACGACCTGTTGCGTAACTTCATTGAGGGGTGTTAGGCACCCCAGTGCTCCTGAGCAATCGGATCTCATGGACATCAAGCAGGCAATCGGGAGGTTGATCGATCGGCAGAACCTGGCCGGCGATGAGATGAGCTCCGTCATGCGCACCATCATGACCGGGGGTGCGACACCGGCCCAGATTGCGGGTTTCCTGGTGGCTCTGCGGATGAAAGGGGAGACGGTGGCGGAGATCGCTGCGGCGGCGACGGTCATGCGGGAGCTGGCGACCGGGGTGAACGCGGCCGGTCTTCCCCACACGGTCGACATCGTCGGCACCGGCGGCGATGCCTCGGGAACCTTCAATGTCTCCACCGCCAGTATGTTCGTTGCCGCGGCGGCCGGGTGTCACGTGGCGAAGCACGGCAACCGTTCCGTCTCGAGCAAGTCGGGCAGCGCGGATGTGCTGGAGGCCGCCGGGGTGCGGCTCGATCTGACTCCAGAGCAGGTCGCCACCTGCGTGCGCGAGGTGGGGGTCGGCTTCATGTTCGCCCCCGCCCATCACGGGGCCATGAAACACGCCATCGGTCCCAGGCGGGAGCTTGGGGTGCGCACCCTGTTCAACGTACTCGGACCCCTAACGAACCCGGCAGGGGTCCGCAATCAGGTCCTCGGGGTGTTCAGCGGGGTCCTGGTAGAGCCGCTTGCGGAGGTCATGCAGCGGCTGGGCAGCCGACACGTCATGGTGGTCCACTCGCGGGATGGCCTGGACGAGATCAGCATCGGGGACGCAACGGACGTGGCGGAGCTAAAAGACGGGGAGATCCTGGGCTACATGGTGCGCCCGGAGGATTACGGCATTTGCCGCTCGTCGACTGATGCGCTCAGGGTCCAGGGCGCCGAAGAGAGTCTCGCCATGCTGCGTGGCGTCCTGGAGGACAAGCCGGGTCCGGCCCGCGACATCGTGATTCTGAACGCCGGGGCCGCGATCTACGTCTCCGGGGTGACGGACAGCCTGGCGGAAGGCACGCGCTGGGCCAACGGGGCGATCGTCAGCGGCGAGGCCCGCAATCGGCTGGACCGCCTGGTGATTCTGACCCAAGGTTTCGATTAGGGCGGCACCGGTTCCTTTGGGCGTGGTGATTAGCACTATGGCTCAGCTGGGAAAGGCGAGGCGGGACTCTTGTAGTGCGGGCCGCCGAGGTTGAGAGCAACCGAAGCAGGGGTGCAGCGGGCCCCTGGCGCCCATGAGAAGCAACGATGGCAGATACCCCCGATATTTTAGAGAAAATCATGCACCGCAAGGTGGAAGAGGTGGCCGCCCGCACCGAGCGGCTGCCGCAGCGGGAGCTCGTAGCGATGGTCGCGGACGCGCCGCCCCCCCGCGGGTTGGCGGCTGCTCTGAAGGAACGGATCGCGCGTGGGCAGCCCGCGGTCGTCGCGGAGATGAAACGGGCCTCTCCCAGCAAGGGCGTTCTGCGCGAGGACTTCAGACCCGGGGAGATTGCCTCCAGCTACGAGCACGGTGGCGCGGCCTGCATCTCCGTGCTGACCGATGTGGACTTCTTCCAGGGCCGGGATGCCTATCTGCAGGAGGCTCGAGCCGCCTGTGGTCTTCCCGTCCTCCGCAAGGACTTCATCATCGACCCCTATCAGGTGTATGAGGCCCGGGCCATTGGAGCCGACTGCATTCTGCTCATCGTCGCCTGCCTCGACGACGCTGAGCTTCGGGAGCTGAATGGCCTCGGCGCGATGCTCGGCCTCGATGTCCTGGTCGAGGTGCACGACGCCGCAGAGCTGGAGCGGGCCGTCGAGCTGCCCGGCCGCCTGCTTGGGATCAACAATCGGGATCTGCGAAGCTTCGATGTCCGTCTGGAGACCACCATCGGGCTGGTGGACTGCGTGCCTCCGGATCGCATCCTGGTCACCGAGAGCGGCATTCATACCCGGGAGGACGTGGCCCGGATGCGTCGCCATAGGGTGAACGCCTTTCTGGTCGGTGAGGCCTTCATGCGTGCCGAGGTCCCGGGCGCCGCGCTCCACGACCTGTTCGGCCTCTGAGTCATGTCAATTGGCGCACCACAGTTTTCCGGTCAGTACGCGGAGGCCCCCATCGCGCGCCACCGGACTTGGCGCTATCTGATACGCTGGCTGGTCGAGCAGGTTGACCGGAGGCTGGCCCAGGTTTCTCAGAAGGACCTCACTGTCCGGCTGGTATCCGTGGCGACCCTGGCCCGCTGGATCGCGTGGCAGGACCTGCGCTTCGCGCAGGCGGGCCGGTTGCGGATCGCCGTTATCGGCGCGCAGGAGCTCGATACCTTCGATCGCGGCAAGTGGTACGGCTTGCTGCCCGCCCTGCTGGGGGGCGGAGGGCTGGCGGAGGTGTTGTTTGTCGGGCCGCGGTTGACCCTCGGTGCGTCTCGGTTTCCCCCTGTGGGCCCCTCCGCGGTCGGTGCGGTGCAGGTGCGTGCCTATCCGGTTGCCTTGAGCGAGTGTTGGCATGACATTGCCCAGGAGCGGCCGGACCTCGCCTTCATGTTTCAGCCCGGTTTCGAGACCAACGACAGCTGGTTCCAAGGGCCCGGCTTCAGCGCGATGGTTAGCTCCGGGGTGCCGGTGGGGGCGACCAGCTATGGCAGGGATGAATATGTCATCGACCGGACGGTGCTCAGCGCCCGAGGCTACTCCAGCGCTGGAGCTGCCGTCGAGAACCCGTTCCACATGGAGATGGGTCACCCGAGCAGCCGCTGGGGCCACACCTTGTGGCGCTTGGCGGACAAGGTGCCGGGACCCGCGTTTCAGCCGGACGAGGCCCGGCTCGAGGCCATCAGACGGCTTTCCCGGCTGTTGACCCGGTTGTTCGACGCGGGTTACCCAACCGATCCGCTGGCGTTCGGAACCGACATGGAAGTTTCGCTCCCGGGGCACGGCCGCAGACAGATGATCTACCTGCTCGGCGACCTGTACGCGGACCCGCAGAGCGGCGCCCTCCTGCGCCGCCGCCATGACCAATGGCAACCTCTCGAGGTGTCCCTCTCCCCGCAAGCCTTACAGGCCCGGCCCCGGCCTGTCCCCGACGCCCTGGACCGGGCGCTCTGGGCGGCCGAGCTTGTGGAGAGGCTGCTGTAGCCCAGCGTCCCCGAAGCGGTCCTTGGCGGGGAGCGGATCGCCGACGTTTCCCTCCCGGCCCTGGCGAGCGCCCAACATCCCGCGGCTGACGGCTACCGTCCGTTGACAAAGCGGCAGGATGCTCCCTGAGGCAGCAACTTCGTTACTATGAAAGCCGCGCGAAGTCGCGCGAATCCGCGCTCCACATCCCTCTCGCCCTCTGGGAGAGGGACGGGGTGAGGGAAACGGTCGTGGCGCCAGCGACTTACATTTTCTGGGGTGGCGCTGGCACCATGACCGTTAGCCTTGATCCCTTTACCCGCTATCCGCTCTCCCGTACCCGCTACCCGGTATCCTCACCGTGTTCCAAAGACCACGATGGTCTTGCCCTTCACGTAGATCAGGCCCCGCTCCTCCAGGGCCTTCAGCACTCGCCCGGCCATCTCCCGGGAGCAACCGACGATGCGGCCGATCTCCTGGCGCGTGATGCGAATCTGCATCCCGTCCGGGTGGGTCATGGCGTCCGGCTGGCGGCAAAGATCCAGCAGGGTGCCGGCGATCCGCCCGGTGACGTCGAGAAACGCGAGTCGTCCCACCTTCCGGTCCGTATGGAGCAGCCGCTGGCTAAGCTGGTAGCCCACGGCGAAGAGAAAGTCCTTGGCGTGGTCCTTGAGCTCGCCTTGAAGCAGACGCTCGAGCCGCTTGTAGGTGATCTCCGCCACGCGGCAGGGTGTCCGCGTCCTGATAATGACGCTGCGAGTCGTCTGGGGGGTGAAGAGCCCCATCTCGCCGATAAACTCGCCCTGGTTGATATAGGCCAGCACGATCTCGCGCTGCTCCTCGTCGTCGATGACGGCGGCGACGGAGCCCTCAACCAGATAGTACAGGCTCTCCGCGGGTTCGCCCTTGCGGATGAACTCCACATTCTTGTCATAACGCCTGGTATGACAGAGCGGCAGGAAGGCTTCGAGCCAAGCGGGCTGCGGTTTCTTTGGTAAGATCATCTTTCCTTTGGCGTTCTTATGGGGGTAACGCATCCCGATTCTAGGCAAGCCATTGCGGCT
>JARRNE010000125.1:6510-11387 GCA_037385305.1 Chromatiaceae bacterium
TTAAATGGATAGAAGGGGTCGCGATGCTCGGTGAATCGGGCAGTGGGCATGCCCTCATCATGGATGGGCCTCCAGAGCACGGGGGGCGTAACCTGGGGGCCCGGCCCATGGAGATGCTGCTGATCGGCATGGGGGGCTGCACGGAGCTCGATGTGCTGCACATCCTGCGCCGCCAGCGGCAGGAGGTTACCGACTGTGTGGTCGAGCTCGAGGCCGAGCGGGCCGCAGCGGATCCCAAGGTCTTTACCCGCATCCACGCCCACTTCGTCGTCACCGGTCGGGGATTGAGCGAAAGGAAGGTCGAGCGGGCGATCAACCTGAGCGCCGAGAAGTACTGCTCGGCCTCCATCATGCTCGGTGCAACGGCCAGGATCACGCATGACTTCGAGATTCGCCGGGCCTGACGCTCGCGCGGCCTCATGCAGGCCCTGACGGGCCGCCTGGAACAGAACAGCACACGCGGGTCATCGTTCGAGAGGGCGGCACGGTGGACAAGTTTCTCGGCGACTTCAGGAAGCACTGATCCATCCCGTTCTTCCCCCCTATGGCCTTGCAAGGCGTTGATTGCATTGCATACGCTGGGTCAGGTTCCGAAGGAATCAGTGCTGCCGTCTTGTCCGCCAGCAGGCGTGTGAACCGGGCTGATGCGGCGACGCTGGAACCGTCAACGAACGGTATCCGGCCGCTGCGATACTGACCGCGCCGCTCGTAGCGGCTTGCCGACCCGGGAGCCGTCACCATTGCGCGTGGTGGCGGTTCTTTTGGCCGGATTGACGATTTTCATTGCGACACTTCCCGCTCTTGTCGCGTGGTTCCGGTAGGTCGAGAGAGGTCTCTGCCGGCGAAGGCGCCGTCACAGAATGGTCATCAGCTCGTCATATTAGCGAAGCATAATACTAGAACAATGGGCGGTGCCCTCCACGCTGGGGGTGCACATCACAGTTCGCCCAATGGGAGATTCTTCACATGAAAACTCTGTCCATGATGCGGATGACCGTCATTGCCGGCTGCCTGTCGGCCGCGGTCTTCGCACCTGCCGCGTCCGCCGAGGTCAAGCTCGTCGGGTCCGGGGCCAGCTTTCCCTTCCCCATCTACTCCAAGTGGTTCAAGGACTTCAGCGCGAAGCACCGGGGTATTCGCGTGGACTACCAGTCCAAGGGCAGCGGTGCCGGCATCCAGGACTTCATCAACCACACGGTCGATTTTGCTGCCAGCGATGCGGCCATGAACAACGAGGAGCTATCCAAGGTAAAAGGTGGCGCAGCCCTGCTGCCCATGACGGCCGGTGAGATCGTCATTGCGTACAACCTCTCGGGCGTCAAGGATCTCAAACTGCCCCGCGACGTGTACCCCGAGATTTTCATGGGCAAGATCACCCGGTGGAATGACCCCAAGCTCGTTGCGGCCAATCCGGGCGTTGAGCTGCCGGATGAGCCGATTACGGTGGTGGTGCGTTCGGACTCCAGCGGCACGTCTTTCGTCTTCAGCGGGCACCTGAGCGCCGTCAGTCCGGAGTTCAAATCGATGGTCGGCCAGGGCAAGTCTCCCCAGTGGCCTCAGAGTAATCGGTTTGTGAAGGCTCCCCAGAACGCGGGTGTCACGGCCACCATCAAGCAGACCCCGGGCGCCATCGGCTATATCGAGTACGGTTACGCCAAGCTGACCAACTGGAGGCAGGTCGCTTTGCTCCAGAACAAGGCGGGCAACTATGTCGCCTCGGGCCCGGCTGGCGGTGAGGCTGCCTTGGCGAGTGCCCGGTTCCCCGGTACGAACCTGCCTGGCGAGAAGGTCCCGGATCTTCGCGTCTGGGTAAGCGATCCGGCCGGTGCGAAGGCCTATCCCATCGCTACCTTTACCTGGATGCTGTTCTACCGGGAGCAGGCACCGGAGAAGGCGGAGGCACTGCACAAGCTGATCGAATACTGCCTGACCACCGGCCAGAAGAGCGCCGACGCCTTAGGCTACATCCCCCTGCCCAAGAACGTCGTGGAGAAGAATCGCGCGGCTATGAAGCTCATCAAGTAGACTATCGCGCGTTCCGCGGCCGGGCGCCCGTCCGGCTGCGGTCCCCTAGCCAACGCGTATCCGAACGCGACACCACCATGCCAGTCACGCCACTCACCCAGGTGACGAGTGCCAGCCGGGTCTCGCGCCCGCCCTCCCAGGCCGACTATACCTGGGACTCGCTCTTCCGCTCGCTGGCCTATGCCTGTGCGCTGGGGATCATCCTGCTGGTGGCCTACATCCTGTGGGAGATCGGCCGTCAGGCGGTGCCGGCGATCGGTCATTACGGGCTTAGCTTCATTACGGGCACAGCCTGGGACGTGAGCCGCCAGCACTTCGGGGTGCTCCCCCAGATCTGGGGCACCCTCTACAGCTCGCTGCTGGCGCTCCTGTTCGGGGGTCTGTTCGGGGTAGCCATTGCCATCTTTCTGACCCAGGACGTCATCCACGCCCGCCTCGCGGCGGTCTTTCGCACCATCGTCGAGATGCTCGCGGCCATCCCCTCGGTCGTCTTCGGCCTGTGGGGCATCTACGTGCTGATCCCGCTGCTGCGCCCCGTGGCGAACTGGCTGCACGCCCAGCTCGGCTGGTTTCCGCTCTTCTCGACGGATCTCAGCGGCCCCGGGCTTGCCCCGGCGGCGCTCGTGCTCTCGATCATGATCCTGCCGACGGTGGCCGCCATCTCCGTGGACGCCTTCCGGCGCATCCCCTACAAGGTCAAGGAGGCGGCCTTCGGCATGGGCACCACCCGCTGGGAGGCGATCCTCAAGGTCATGCTGCCGACCGCCACCTCGGGCATCCTGGCCGCCCTCGTGCTCGGCTTCGGGCGGGCGCTGGGGGAGACCATGGCCCTTGCCATGCTGATCGGCAACAGCAACCAGATCAGCCTCTCCCTCTTCTCTCCGGCCAACACTCTGGCCTCACTCCTTGCCTCCAACTTCCCCGAGGCGGGACATGTGGAGGTGCAGGCGCTCATGTACGCCGCCCTGGTTCTCCTGGCCATCACCTTTCTCGTCAACGTGGTGGGGCTCGGCATCGAGCAGTACACCATGCGCAAGTTCGAGGGCAGGAAATGAACAGCGTAATCACCACTGGCGACGCACTTGCCCGCCCGACCCCGCGGCTGCATCGCCACCTTGTCGAGGGGCGGGCGCTCAAGAGCCTGATCCTTTCCATCCTCACCTGGCTTGCGGCGATCCTCGCGAGCGTGCCGCTCTTGTCGGTCATCTACATGTTGATCGTGAAGGGCGGGGCACGCATCAGCCTGGAGACCCTCACCGCGCTCCCCCCGGCGGGCTTCGAGACCGGCGGGGGCTTCGGCAACGCCATCGTGGGAACTCTGGCCATGGTGGGCATAGGCGCGGCGCTCAGCGTGCCGATCGGGATCCTGGCGGCCGTCTACCTTGCCATCCTCGGCCCCAACAGCAAGCTGGCGGCCACCTCGCGCTTCCTCGCCAAGGTCATGACCGGCCTGCCCTCCATCCTCGCGGGCGTGTTCGCCTACGCTGCCATGGTGGTGGTGATGGGGACCTACTCCGCCTTGGCGGGGGGCGTGGCGCTCGCGGTGCTGATGCTGCGCACGGTCGTCCTCACCGCCGAGGAGGCCATGAAGCAGGTTCCGCAGCGGATGAAGGACGCCGCTTTCGGCATGGGCTGCACCCGCAGCCAGGTCATCTGGAAGGTCGTGCTGCCCACCGCGCTTCCGGGTATTCTGACCGGGGTCATGCTCGCGGTGGCCGGGGCGGCGGGGGAGTCCGCGCCCTTGTTGTTCACGGCGCTCTTCAGCAACTACTACCTCTCGAGCCTCACCGAGCCGACCGCCTCGCTCTCCATCCTGATCTACAACTTCTCCGCCATGCCGTTCGAGAACCAGATCGAGCTCGCATGGACGGCCTCCTTGGTGCTGGTGCTCATCGTGCTGGTGTTCAACATCCTGGCACGCTTGGTGAGACAGCCCAACGTCTAGTCCGCGTCTCGAGGTAACAACACCTGAACGCAACGGCCGAAATGCTCACCCCCGGCGCGGCCTTCGTCCCTCAGGGGCAAGCCATCATCGACTGCAACATCGAGAAGATCCATTACGGCGACTTCCTGGCCGTGCGCGACAGCGCGGTGCCCATCGAGAAGGGCAAGATCACCGGCTTCATCGGCCCCTCCGGCTGCGGCAAGAGCACCGTGCTGCGCAGCCTCAACCGCATGAACGACCTCATCACCACCTTCCGCTTCCAGGGCGAGGTCAGGTACCACGGGCAGGACATCTACGCCAAGCAGGTCGATCCCGTGCTGGTGCGCCGCTACATCGGCATGGTCTTCCAGCAGCCCAACCCCTTCTCCATGAGCATCTACGACAACGTCGCCTTCGGGCTGCGCCTGAACCGCTACAAGGGCGACATGGACGAGCGGGTGGAGACGGCGCTAACCCGTGCGGCACTCTGGAACGAGGTGAAGGACAAGCTCAAGAACAGCGGCCTGTCCCTCTCCGGCGGCCAGCAGCAGCGCCTGTGCATCGCCCGCGCCATCGCCACCGAGCCGGACGTGCTCCTGATGGACGAGCCCTGCTCGGCGCTCGACCCCATCGCCACCCGCCAGGTCGAAGAGCTCATGCTCGAGCTCAAGGACCGCTACACCGTGGCGCTGGTCACCCACAACATGCACCAGGCAGCGCGCGTCGCCGACACCACCGCCTTCTTCTCGGTGGAGATCTCCCAGGGCGGGCGCACCGGCTACCTGGTGGAGATGGGCCCCACCAGCCAGATCTTCGACGATCCGCGCCAGCAGCTGACCAAAGAGTACGTCTCCGGCGCCTTCAGCTGACGGTCAGGGGGTCCCGAGCGTTTCCCGCTGCGGCGGAATCCGCGCGCAAGGGGCCAGCG
>JARRNE010000126.1:0-2552 GCA_037385305.1 Chromatiaceae bacterium
CCGGGCTCAAAGCCTTCTTTGCAAACTGAATGAGTAGAAGTATTGCTCTCAGAGGAGTGCACCGGCGCCTGGCCTATAGAGGCGTGTCGTGACCGTGGCCGAGTCCGGACAAGAATGTAAACGGCGGCACCTGTGCGGGACGGGCTAGTCATTGCGACCTTTTACCATCGAAGTCACACCCGCTCCGTATCTCTCGATGCGCCCGTGAAAGAACGGGTGGGATGGATACGGCCATGGTACCGGCAGGTCCGGTTTTCAGGGCAGCGGGGTATCTCTCAAAACCGCAATGATACCCCTGGACTTCCCCCAGGGTTCAGCGGGCGTTCAGGGTCGCGGCGCTACAGTGTGCGGTAGGACGCGAGAGGCCCGTCGAAAACGGCACAAGAGAGCCGTCGCAAGCCGGAAACCTTTTCATCTATGCTAGATTGCGGTGCCGTCATACCGAGAACCGCCACAGCGAGCAAAGCGACAGTATGCTGCTCCCAAAGCCGGACCGCAGGCGTGACGATCCCCGTGGGCCTTTCTCACCAGGTCCGACTCCATTCAGAGACCTGGCGTGGGAAGGGCGACGCGTCTGGGAGCTCGTGACAAGGGGGAGATCTGCAGCCGCTCTCGGCCTGATTCTCGCCCTCGCACTTGGTCCGCCCCTTGCGCTCGGCAGGAATCTCGGACACGGCGGCGGCCGCCCGAACGCCGACAGCGGGCGGGGGGGCGCTCAGATCTCTCCCAGCCAGGCCGCCCAAATCGCACGGAGACAGACGGGAGGACGGGTGCTATCGGTGGAGGGTGGACGCAACGGCTACCGGGTGAAGGTGCTTACCCCTTCCGGCGAGATCCGCTATGTGTCCGTGCCCGCGGGTCGCTGACGGACGCCCGACGTAGACCCGTGCGCATCCTGATCGTCGAAGACGAGGGGAAGCTAAGGGGCCAGCTGGCCGGCCATCTGCAGCAGCTCGGGTTCGAGACCCAACAGACCGGCGAGGGGAACGAGGCCTACTATCTCGCGGCCGAATTTCCCTTCGACGCGATGATCCTGGACCTCGGGCTGCCGGGGCTCTCGGGCATCGAGGTCATTCAACGGCTGCGCAAGGGCGGCAGTCGCCTTCCCATCCTGGTTCTCACCGCCCGCGGTCGCTGGCAGGAGAAGGTCCAGGGGTTGGAGGCGGGGGCGGACGACTATGTAGCCAAACCGTTCCAGATCGAGGAGCTTGTCGCTCGGCTGCGGGCCGTGCTTCGGCGGGCCCTGGGGGCCCAAGGCCAAGTGGTCCGCGGCGGACCCCTGCGACTGGACCTCGCGGCGCAGCAGGTCTGGATATTCGAGCGCGCGGTCGAGCTGACGGCCTTCGAGTACCGGCTCCTCGAGTACCTGATGACACACCGGGACCGGGTGGTCTCCAAGGGTGAGCTTGCGGACCGGCTCTATGCCCAGAACGAGGACCGGGACAGCAACGTGGTCGAGGTCCTGGTCGGGCGGGTGCGGCGCAAGCTCGACCCCGACGGTACACTCTCACCGATCGAGACACGAAGGGGCCAGGGCTATCGCTTTGTCTTGCCGGATGATGAGGCATGAGATCGCTGCAAGTCCGGGTGGCCGTCTCGGCCGGGCTCGTCCTCTTGCTGTTCGTGGTGCTGACGAGTGCGGCCCTGGAGCGCGCCTTTCGGGAGAGTGCCCGAGCAGCGCGTGAGGAGCGCCTGCTCGGCGAGCTCTACCTGCTGATGGCAGCCGCGAACCAGGAAGAGGACAGCCTGCGGTTGCCTCCGACCCTCGCCGAGTCCCGTTTTAGTGTCCCCGGCTCCGGACTCTACGGCCAGGTTGCGAATGCGCAGGGGAGACCGGTTTGGCGATCGCCCTCTGTCCTGGGCATCAGCGTTCCCTTCGACACGGGACTCGCCATGGGGGAGCGGCGTTTCTCCTTACGCTCCGGCCCCGGCGGTACGCGCTATTTTGTCGAGAGCTTTGGGGTGGGCTGGGCCACCGACCGCAGCCCCAGGCTCTACACCTTCAGCGTCGCCGAAGATCTCAGGGAGTTCAATCAGCAGCTGGCGCAGTTCCGGCGCAGTCTCGCCCGGTGGCTCGGCGCCATGGCGGTCCTCCTGCTGGCGGTGCTCTGGGTCACGGTCCGCTGGGGTTTGGCGCCCCTGAGGCGGGTTGCCGGCGAGGTTGGGGCGGTCGAGAGCGGCAAACAGGCACGAATCACCGGCCGGTATCCGACCGAGCTTCGGGCGCTGACCGAGAATTTGAACGCCCTCTTGGCTCATGAGAAGGCCCAGCAGGAGCGGCTCCAGAACGCCCTAGGCGACCTGAGTCACAGCCTGAAGACGCCCTTGGCGGTCATCCACAACTCGCTTCCCTCGACAGGTCTCGAGACCGAGATCTTGGAGGAGATCGAGGCGCAGCTCGCCCGCATGGAAGGGGTCATCGAGTACCAGCTGCAGCGCGCCCGTCTGTCGGGTCTGGCCCGCCTCGGTACCTCCGTTCCGCTGCGCACGACCGTTGAGCGGATCCTGGCCTCCCTGCACAAGGTCTATCCGGAGAAGGCAGTCGAGCTCGT
>JARRNE010000126.1:2649-9063 GCA_037385305.1 Chromatiaceae bacterium
CCTCGACAACGCCTTCAAGTGGTGCAGCTCCCGAGTGGAGGTGTCGATCCGCCCGGAAGGCCCGGGGCATCGCGTGGACGTGGAGGACGACGGACCCGGCATCGATCCGGCCAAGGCGCAGCGCCTCCTGGAGCGCGGAAGCCGCGCGGACGAGCGCATGCCGGGACACGGCATCGGGCTGGCCGTGGCGCGGGACATCTGCCGGGCATACCGTGGGCGCCTCGTCCTCGGGCGGAGCGAGCTGGGCGGGGCCCGGGTCAGCCTCCTGTTGCCCTAAGGGGCGAGGCCCGGCTCCCTGCGCCCCGCGGAGAACGAGTCAGGCGATCGCCACCAACTCGAGGTTAAAGGTGAGGTCCCTTCCGGCAAGGGGGTGATTGCCGTCGATGGTGACCTTGTCCTCATCGAAGGACAACACCGTCAAGGACAGGTTCTGCCCCTCCGGGCTGCGTGCATGCAGCATCATTCCTTTTTCCAGCTCTATCTCGTCCGGTATGGCGCTGCGCGGCACATCCTGCTTCAGGTGGTCGTCACGGGCGCCATAGGCCGCGTCCGCGGGGAGTGTGACGGTCTTGGTATCCCCCGGACTCATGCCCAGTACCGCCTTCTCGAAGCCGGGAATGACCGAGCCTTCCCCCAGCTGGAATTCCAGCGGGTCCCGACCGCGGGAGGAGTCGAATTCGGTGCCGTCGGTCAGGGTGCCGGTGTAGTGGACCCTTACGGTGTCGCCTGTCTTCGCTTGAGTCATTGCGGTCTCCTTCGGGGTTACGCCTGCCGACCGCGCTGAATCGGGCGCGAGCAGGCGCAACGGCCAAAACGCGGAGGGCTCCAGGCGGGGAGGCGGGCGAGGGATGTCTGACGGTTGCCTCACTCTAGACGAGCAGCGCCGGGAGTGCAAACCCGTGGAGGGTTCAATCGAAGAGCGGCGGGGCGGGAAAACGGGGTTTCAGCGGTGGGTCAGAACCCGGTGGATCGCGGCTTCTACCAGCTTTGAGGGGGTCGCGAAGCCGATGCCCACGTTGCCCCCCGAAGGCCCAAGCAGTGCGATATCGATGCCGACGACCTGCCCGCCCAAGTTGATCAGGGGCCCACCGGAGTTGCCGGGATTGATGGAGGCATCGGTCTGGATGAGGTCCTGCAGGCCGTCCCCGCCGACCCCTGTGCGTCCGAGGGCGCTGACGATGCCCGAGGTGACCGTCTGGCCGATGCCAAAGGGATTGCCGATCGCCAACACGTAGTCGCCTACCTGCAAGTCATCGGAGTTGCCAAAACGCAGCGCCTGCAGGCCTGCCGGCACCGGCGAGAGCTGAAGCACGGCAATGTCCGCGCTGCGGTCACTACCGACGAGCCGGGCTCGGTAGGTGCTGCGATCCTTCAGGGTGACGGTGATCTTGTCCGCATCCTCGACGACGTGGCGGTTCGTCACCAGGTAGCCTCGATCCGCATCGAAGATGAAGCCTGATCCCACGCTCTGACGCCGACCCTCGTGCGGGGTCCTGGGCAACGGCAACCCGAACCGTTTCAGAAAGCGCCGGAAATCGGGGTCATTGAAAAAGGGGTGCTCTTCGAGCGGAACCGTCGAGGTCACCGAGATATTTACCACGGCGGGGGTAATCGCGCGTACCAAGGGCGCAAGGGTGGGATAGCCGCGGCCGCAGCACGCGGTTTCCGGGATGCCGATCGCTCCCCCACCCTGCCGGCCGCCAACCCACGCGCAGCCGCTGACGAGCAAACTGAGAAGCAAGCAAAAGGGGGTGCGCCAAATGGCTCGCATGGAAGCTGGTGCTCTGAGCGTATTCAATCAGGTCAAGATGGGCCTGGCCCCGGCCGCCCAAGGATAAAATCATGCGCGTGCAAGCACCCGTCGCCCTGCCCACAGGCCACCGACACCGACACGTCAACAGGATCCCCGCCGGCAAAGATCGGCGATATCAGGGGATGCAGCCAGGTCGGTCGCGACCTCGAGCCGGAAATTGTAAGCCACCGGTTGATTGATCATCAGGCTAAACGGCTCCCACTGCCCATTTCGTTGGAAGAAACCGGCGTAGCAGCTCACCCCAGTGAGTGTCCCCGTCTTGGCCAGCACCCCGCCCTCGTGCTCTGGCAACAGGTCACGGTACGGGGTAAAGGCCTTGACGAGGGCCAACAGCTGTCTGGCGGTGAGGCGGTTCCCCCGGGACAGTCCCGCACCGTCCTCGACTCGATAACCGTGCCAGCCGAATCGCCTCTTCACCCAAGCAGTCGCCGTTCGCTGAGCCTGCTCCGTGCGGATCGGCCGCCCATCGCCCCGATCGCCCAACGCGAGAAACAGATCGTTTGCGATGAAGTTGTTGGAATATTTCAGCATCGACGCCAAAACGGCCCACAGGGTGCGCGTGTTCTCATGGCGGTACAAGAGCCGAGCCCCGGACGGAACGGGTCCAGCGCGCGTGGCCCCGCCCACCGAAACTCCGAAACCACGGAGCTTGGCGGCTAAGAGCTCCGCAAAGTATCGCAGGGCCAGGGGGCGGTCTTTCAGGTTGATGCGCTGCATGCCTGCGGGCGCCCTCGCCGCTAGCTGCCGGGCAAGCGGAGTCATCGGCGTCTGAGGCTCGCCGCTGCGGACGGCGCTCCCGACCCGGATCAGGCTTACTGTGTTGAAGTTGGCCGCAAGGGCGGTGACCGGCGCATCATAGGGGTTGCTGGTGTCGGAACGGCCTGGGATCTCGTCGTTCGGAGAAAAGAAGCTGTCGTCCGCCCCAATGCCCGGGATCGCCCTGAGGCCCCGGGCCTTCAGGGCTCGTGCGATCAGATCCAGCTCCTCCGACACCAGGTAGGGATCTCCGTAACCCTTTACCCACAACCACCCGTCGGCACTGCGAAAGAAATCGGTGTGGAATCGGTGATCCAACCCCCAGCGGTCGATCGCGGCGAGGGCGGTCAGCAGCTTCATCGTGGAGGCTGGCACCATGGGCCGATCTGGCTGGTAGGCCAGGACCAACCTCCCCCCCTCCTCAACCACGAGACTCGCGTCCGGCAAGCGTAGCACCCGGACCACAGCCCCGGCTGCGTCGCTCTGCGCGGGCTCGGAAAGGGCGGTAAGCGCCAGGGCTGATGCCAGCAAGATGGCCAAAAGGAAGGGCAACGGCGCTCGCCGGCTCATAAGTAACGGCTCCAAAGCGTGGAAGGCTTGAGAGGTCGGCCCGAACGGAGGTCGTGCCGAGGCGGAAGCATACCGCAGAAAGGGCCTTAGGCTTCGCTCTGCGCTTTGGCGCCCGGGAATGGCCCGCCGGCTGTGCCATTGCCTCCCAGAAGCAGGTCAACCGCGAGCTGCTCCGCAATGCGGCGCGGATCGGGCGTGGTAAGCCAGGGGATGACCCCCAGACAGGGGGCGTCGATCAAGGCGGCCAGGGTGGCGAGGTTCTCTTGGCGCACCCGCATGTTCGGGTCGACCTGGTTGGCAACCCAGCCGATGAGGTGGTTCCCGGTTGCACGGATGCTGTCCGCGGTCAGAAGGGTGTGATTGATGCAGCCAAGCTTCAGACCGCACACCATCAACACGGGCAGCCCCAGGGCCAGCGGCAAATCACTCACGAACAGCGCGGGTCCCAGCGGAACTCGCCAGCCGCCGACCCCTTCGATCACGAGGAAGTCACATTGGGCTGAGAGGGCCATCGCCGCGTTGCGGACCACCGCGAGCTCAATCTCGGAACCGGTTTGACCGGCAGCGATGTGGGGAGCAATCGGTGGCTCGAAGGCGTAGGGGTTTATGAGCTCGTAATCCGCCTCCACGCTCCCGAGGGCGTGCAGACGCCGGGCATCCTCACTGCGCGGACCGCAAGAGGTGCGGTCGCAGCCGGAGGCCACCGGCTTCATCCCCAACACCCAGAGCCCTTGAGCCTGGAGGGCGATCATGACCGCAAGGGAGATCTCCGTCTTCCCGCAGCCGGTGTCGGTACCGGTAACGAAGACGCCCTTCAAGCCCGCTCCCTGCGCGTAAGCGCACTTACCGGAATGGCCACTCCTCCGGGCACGGCGCGCGTCTGCGGCGCCCATGCGTGGCCATAGACCACCTCGTAGCTTGCCGGAAGCCTGCCATCTCGGCGGTGGCCTTCATAGGCCTGCTCCACGCGGGCCAGACGCCGACGGCCGGTGAGGCCCCGCGGGCGCCCGGCGGTTACATTGCCGGCGCCGACGACCTTGAGGTCCGACATGAGATCGGCAAGGGCCCCATAGGTGACAGTCAACCGCTCGGCCTCCATGACGGGATCAGCAAAGCGGGCCCGCATCAGTGCATCGCCGATGTCGTGCATGTCAACGAAGGGGCTGACGTGGGTATGGCCGTCTACGGTCGCCCATGCCTCCCGCAGCTCCCTGAGGGTATCGGGCCCAAAGGTGGTGAACATCAGGAGACCTCCGGGGCGAAGGACCCGCTGGAGCTCGTCGAAGGTGCCTGGCAGATCGTCACACCACTGGAGGGTGGCATTGGAAACCACGAGGTCGACTGTGGCGTCGGCTACCGGCAGGGCTTCTACGTCCGCACAGATGCAGCGGGGTCGGTTAAGCCAGGATCCCCGGTGTCGGGCAAAGCGGAGCATTGCGACGGCAAAGTCGACGGCGAGGATGTGCGCCTTGCGGAAACGCCGGCGAAGGGCGTCGATGGCATAGCCGGTTCCGGTCCCCAGGTCCAAGATCACGCGCGGGTCCAGGCGGACGCATTCGAGGCGCTCCAGCATGCGGTCGGCGATCTCGCGCTGCAGCACCGCGGCCTGGTCATAAGCCGCTGCCGCGCGCTCGAACGAGCGCCGGGCAGAACGCTTATCGATAGATCCCCGGATCAGCATGGGAGGTCCGCAAGAAAGCCGGTAATCTCCGCCCCCGTCTCCGCGGGGTGAGAGAGGAAAGGCGCATGCCCAGCGCCAGGTATCACGCGTACCCGCGCCTGCGGGAGCAAGACCGCAATGCCCTCCGCCACCCCGGCGGGGACCAGAGTGTCCCGCTGACCGAGGAGCCAAAGGGTCCGGCAGCGAAGCTCAGCTAGGCGGGCCCGCAGGTCGCTGTCCCGGAGGATTGAGAGCCCCTGGGCCAAGGCAGCGGGCTCGGGCGCCGGACGCACGGCAATCTCTTGCCTCAGTGTGCGCAGTGTCTCCCGGGCAGCCTCACTGCCACGCACCTGCAACGCGAGAAAGTGCTCCAACGTCAGTGCCGGATCGGCGAGCAGACCAGCGTGGAACTGGGCCAGCGTTTCAGGGGGCATGGCCTGAGGCCAATCGGGGGCGCGGACGAACCGGGGCGTCGCCGTCACGAGGATGAGGCCGCACACGCGCTCCGGGGCCTGCAGCGCGGCCTGGAGTGCCACCAGGCCTCCGAGGGACCAACCCAGCCAGACGGCCCGCTCCGGTGCGGCTCGCAGGCATGCCTCCGCCCAGCCATCGAGACCGGGATCGGCCGCGGCGACTGGCGCAGTCCCGTGCCCGGGAAGCTCGGCGGGTGCAAGACGGCGGGCGGCCGTGACCGGTGCGGGCAGGCCGTCCCAGACCCCCGCATTCATCCCCCAGCCATGCAGGAGCACCAGGGGCGCGGACTCCGTACCCGTAGCCGTGGGGGGGCTCATGCTCCCCAGTCCTCGTCCGGCAGCTCGGAGAGGCCGTCCAATAACCTGTCCACGTCCGCTTCTTCGTGACTCGCGGAGAAGGTGATCCGCAGCCGGGCCGAGTCCTCCGGCACTGTGGGCGGACGGATCGGAGTGACCAGGATGCCCCTTTTTTCCAAGTGACGGCTCCAGGCGACCGCGCGTTTTGCGCTGCCCGCAATGAGGGGCTGGATGGGCGTTTCGGATGTGGTGAGAGGAAGTCCCAGCCGAGCCGCACCGGTGCGAAACCGCTGGGCCAGTGCCCGCAACCGCTCTCGTCGCCAGGTCTCGCGCTGGGCAAGGTCCAAGCCGGCCCGGGTGGCCTCGGCCACGGCCGGTGGGGGCGCTGTCGTGTAGACATAGCTCCGCGCGCGCTGGATGAGGGTCTCGATCAGCTCTTCGGAGCCGGCAACGAAGGCGCCGAAGGTGCCGAAAGCCTTTCCGAGGGTGCCCACGAGGATGGGCACCTGTGCAGCCGTGAGCCCGAAATGCTCCAGGCTGCCCCGACCGCAATTGCCGATCACCCCCAGGCCGTGGGCGTCGTCCACCATGAGCCAGGCACCGTGATGCTGGGCAAGGGCGGCGAGCTCGGCCAAGGGGGCCAGGTCGCCGTCCATGCTGAAGAGTCCGTCGGTTGCGATCAAGCGCGCCCGCTCTTGGCCTATCCGGCTGCTCAGGGCGCCCGGGTCGGCGTGGGGGTAGCGATGCAGCGTCGCCCGGCTCAGGACCGCACCGTCCAGCAAGGAGGCGTGATTGAGCCGGTCCTCGAGGACCTTGTCGCCCCGCCCGGCAAGCGCGGAGATGAC
>JARRNE010000127.1:0-7686 GCA_037385305.1 Chromatiaceae bacterium
GGAAGGTGTGCGTCCTCCAGGTGACCAATGCCACTGATCGGACGATGGAGCTCCGGGCGCTTATGAGCGCGCCCAACTCCGGCACCGCCTGGGACCTGCGCTGCTATGTCCGGGAGCGGCTCATCGCGTTTGTGCGGGAGCGTTATCCTGAGAGCCTGCCGAGGACGAGGGCCGAGCTGCGGAACGAGCCGAGCCCGGAGCTACCGGCACCAGGCCCGGATAGGGTGGTGTCTCCGACCCGGGCCTAAGGCGACCTCTGGCCAATCCCATACGCGCGTGCTGGTCTTTTCGCCCCCCTTCGGCGTCACGCCGGCAGTCACATAGCCCGGCTATGCTCCCGCCGTCGCTCCTTGAAGGCGAACGAAAGTCCTGCGCAAGCTGGTATCTGATTCTCCGCCAATCGCCTGAACGAGAAAGGCCAGCCCCGGTTTGGAAAGCAGTAACCAATCGCGCAAGTGCATTCGCCTGGAGCGAGGAACCCACCACGAAGTGCACGGCGGGACACGAAGGTAAAGAGGGGCGAACGGGATTGTGAAAGTATTCAACGCCGGCCGCTCCAGCGCGGGATATGGACCATATCTCGTAGGTCGGGTTAGGCGTGCCTGGCACGACGGATGATGTCTGCTCGATGTCTTAACGCACGCCCTAACCCGACATCCGAGCTATTCGCCGCCGGGCCTAACGAACAGACTTGTCCAACTTATTAGCCCGCCACCGCGCCCCGTGCCCTCATCGCCGGAGCCATCCCCCGCTAGCATCCCGATCACGCCGTCCAAGTTGGGAAAGGTCCGCGCAGCGGATTCTACGAAGGTGGCCCGGTGACTTCTGCCGGCGCGCACTAGGTAGCCGCCGTTCCCCTGGGGCGTGTCGCGTCACCCCAGTCGGCTTGATCATAGACCCGGAAGCGTCGGCGCGCGAAGCGGCTACAATGGGCCGGTCCACGTGAGCGTTTTGCGGAGTCTTGATATGACGCGCGAAGAGAAACGGGCGTTGGCGGAGGTTGCCTATCGAAAGGCCTATGAGTATGAGCTTAGCTGTGGCAGCTGTCCGCAGTGCATCCTGAGGGCGGTGCAGGAGACTGTGGGGGGTATCGACGATGGCACGATCAAGGCGGCGCACGGCCTCGCCGGCGGAGGCGGACTGGTGGGGGAGGGTGTCTGCGGTGCTCTCACGGGCGGTCTGTTGGCCATCTCCGCCCGCTACGGGCGGGACAAGCACAAGATGGACAAGGGCCGCTATCTGAACAATCTCAAGAAGTGTAAGGAGCTTAGCGAGCGCTTCCGTCAGGAGTTCGGCGGGCTCAGCTGCAGAGATCTGCAGCAGCGTTTCGCCGGGCGTTCCTTCGACATGTGGCAGGCTGAGGAGTACGCGGAATTCGACAAGGCCCGCGGGGACCAGTGTGCCCGCGCCACCGCCACGGTGACCCGCTGGGTGGTGGAGATGCTCTAAGACTCGGGGCGTTGCCTGCTACAAGGGGGGATTCCCGGCGCGCCGGGGAGCGCGTTTCAGGTCAGTCGCTCTTGGCGCTAGCTCCGCCATGACGTGCTCCCCGTCCGCCGAAATCTCCAGTTTCACCTTCTTGCCCTGCGGATCGCGACCTTTGAGCTCATAGATTGTCTTGCCGTCCTCCCACTCCTTCTCGGCCTTCTTCCAGCGGATGGCAGGCTCACCTTTTGAGCCACCCGCTGCGGCATCCTGGTCTCGCAACCCCCAGCTCCCGGAGACATGCGATGACCACCTTAACGAATATGCTCGTGATCCTGTTTTTCGTATCTGCCCTTTTCACGGCGCTGGGCCTGCTGTGCGGTGTCGCCGACGTGGCCCAGGCGGCTGTGACGAGGCACTACCGGCGGCGGATGGCGGAGCGCGGGGTCCGGCGCAGAAGGCCGCGTCGCCGTGCCGTGCCGGCGTCCGGGACGGTGAGGTCTCAGCAGGCGTTGCCGGTGCCGGCGCGGGAGGGTTCAGAGTAGCTCAGGCCGCCAGCCCCCGACCCTGGAGCTCGCGGATGCGGTCCCGGACCGCGGCCGCCTTCTCGAACTCCAGGCCCTTGGCGTACCGATACATCTCCTTTTCCAGCTCCTTGAGCTTTCTGGCCATCTGCTGCGGGGTAAGATCGGCGTACTCGACCACCTCCTCCGCGACCCGGGCGTAATCCCTTGCCCGCATAGGCGCGCCCGGGTAGGCCCCTTCCAGGATGTCCGCCACCGCCTTGCGGATCGTCTGCGGGGTGATGCCGCGGGAGGCGTTATAGGCGATCTGCTTGGCCCGGCGCCGCTCGGTCTCATCGATCGCGCCGCGCATGGATGCCGTTATGGTTTCCCCGTAGAGGATAGCCTTCCCATTGGCGTTGCGGGCGGCCCGGCCGATGGTCTGGATGAGAGAGCCCTCCGAGCGGAGGAAGCCCTCCTTGTCCGCGTCCAGGATGGCCACCAGGGACACCTCCGGCATGTCGAGGCCCTCGCGCAGCAGGTTGATGCCCACCAGGACATCGAACTCGCCCAGGCGGAGGTCCCGTATGATCTCCACCCGCTCCACCGTGTCGATGTCCGAATGCAGGTAGCGGACGCGCACCCCGTGATCGTTCAGATAGTCCGTCAGGTCCTCGGCCATCCGCTTGGTCAGGGTGGTAACCAGGACACGCTCGTTGTGCTCGACCCGGAGACTTATCTCGGACAGCAGGTCGTCCACCTGGGTCAGGGCCGGACGGACCTCCACCTCCGGATCGACCAGGCCGGTCGGGCGCACCACCTGCTCGATGACCGCCCCAGAGTGCTGAATCTCGTAGTCCCGCGGCGTGGCCGAGGCGTAGATGGTCTGGGGCTGGCGCTCCTGAAACTCCTCGAAGCGCAGCGGCCGGTTGTCGAGCGCCGAGGGCAGGCGGAAGCCGTACTCCACCAGGTTCTCCTTGCGGGAGCGGTCACCGCGGTACATGCCGCCGAGCTGAGGCACGGTGACGTGGCTCTCATCGATCACCAGCAGGGCATTCGGGGGCAGGTAGTCGAAGAGGGTGGGGGGCGGTTGACCGGAGGCGCGCCCTGAGAGATAGCGGGAGTAGTTCTCGATGCCGGAGCAGTAGCCCACCTCCAGCATCATCTCCAGATCGAACAGGGTGCGCTGCTCCAGGCGCTGGGCCTCCACCAGCTTGTTCTGCTCCCGCAGCCAGGTAAGCCGCTCCTTGAGCTCGATCTTGATCTGCTCCACGGCGTTGACGACCGTCTCCCGCGGGGTCGCGTAGTGGGTCTTGGGGAAGACGGTATACCGGGGCACCTTCCGCAGGACCTCGCCGGTCAGGGGATCGAAGAGCGAGAGGGCCTCGATCTCGTCGTCGAAGAGCTCCACCCGCAGGGCCTCCGCGTCCGATTCGGCGGGAAAGATGTCGATCACGTCGCCGCGCACCCGGTAGTTGCCCCGGTGCAGCTCCACCTCCTTGCGCTTGTACTGCAGGGCCGCCAGCCGGCGCAGGATGGCGCGTTGGTCGATCAGATCGCCTCGCGAGAGGTGCAGGACCATCTGGAGATAGGACTCCGGGTCGCCCAAGCCGTAGATGGAGGACACGGTGGCAACGATGATGACATCCGGCCGCTCGAGCAGCGCCTTGGTGGCCGACAGGCGCATTTGCTCGATGTGCTCGTTGATGGAGGCATCCTTCTCGATATAGGTGTCCGTAGAGGGGACGTAGGCCTCGGGCTGGTAGTAGTCGTAGTAGGAGACGAAGTACTCCACCGCGTTGTGGGGGAAGAACTCCCGCATCTCCCCGTAGAGCTGGGCCGCCAGGGTCTTGTTGTGGGCCAGGATCAGGGCCGGCCGCTGCACGGCTTGAATGACGCTGGCGATGGTGAAGGTCTTGCCGGAGCCGGTGACTCCCAAGAGGGTCATAGCCGCCTCGCCGTCCTTCAGTCCCTCCACCAGCCGGCGGATGGCATCCGGTTGGTCGCCGGCAGGCGAGAACTTAGACTCGAGGCTCAGCTCCTTGGACATCGAGGGATTCTTCTATACAAGGGGTTTGGCTATTATTAAGTGCTTGCCCACAAATCCCAAGCCGCCAAGAGAACCCCGAGAATCGACCGATGAGCATCAGACTTTCGGCTCGCGTCCAGGCTGTCAAGCCCTCCGCCACCCTTGCCATCACCGCCCGGGCCAAGGCGCTGCGGGCGGCGGGAAAGGACGTGATCGGCCTCGGGGCCGGCGAGCCGGACTTCGACACGCCGAACCACATCAAGGAGGCGGCCATTAAAGCCATCCGCGACGGCTTCACCAAGTACACCGCGGTGGACGGCACACCCGAGCTCAAGCAGGCGGTGATCGCGAAGTTCCGACGCGACAACGGTTTTGACTTCAAGCCAGACCTGATCCTGGTCTCCTGTGGCGGCAAGCAGAGCTTTTACAACCTGGCCCAGGCGATCCTCGACCCTGGGGACGAGGTGGTCATTCCGACCCCCTATTGGGTGTCTTATCCGGATATGGCGCTGCTCGCCGGCGGCGCCCCCGTCCTCGTACACGCGGGCGCGGACCAGCGGTTCAAGATCACGCCCGCTCAGCTGAAGGCGGCCATCACGGAGAAGACCAAGCTGGTGGTGATCAACAGCCCGTCCAACCCGACGGGCATGGCGTACACGAGGGAGGAGCTCGCGGCCCTCGGGGAGGTGCTGCGGGAGGCACCGCGGGCGCTGATCGCAACCGATGACATGTACGAGCACATCCTGTGGACGACCGAACCCTTCGTTAACATCCTCAATGTGTGCCCGGACCTCGCACCTCGCACCATGGTTCTGAACGGGGTATCCAAAGCCTATTCCATGACCGGCTGGCGGATCGGCTATGCCGGCGGGCCCGAAGAGGTCATCAGGGCCATGAAGAAGGTACAGTCCCAGAGCACCTCCAATGCGACCTCGATCTCGCAGGTAGCGGCCCAAGCGGCGCTTGAAGGCCCCCAGGACTGCATCGAGACCATGCGGACCGCGTTCAAGCAGCGGCACGACTACGTGGTCGAGCGCCTGAACCGGATCCCCGGCGTCCAGTGCCTGCCCACCGACGGGACGTTTTACGTCTTCCCCAAGGTCCATGGCATGATCGACGCGCTGCGGAGCGTGAGCAACGATCTGGAGCTCGCCGAGTTTCTGATCGAGCGGGCCGGCGTCGCCCTGGTGCCCGGCTCCGCGTTTGGGCTGGCGGGTTACGTGCGCATCTCGATCGCCACCAGCCAGGCCAATCTGGAGCAGGCCCTCGACCGTATCGAGGGCGCGCTGGGCTAGAAGGGCTTTCCGCGGGGGTTGGACCCTACGCTCGGCGTCGGGACCCGTGTCGCACGACTATTCGGCAGGCCCAACCGTTGCGCCTGCGACGAGGCGGAGTGCTCGTGGGCTGACCCTGATGGAGCTCGTGGTCGTGATCGCCATCGTCGCCATCGTGCTGACCCTGGCGGTCCCGGGCTTGGCCAGGCTGATCTCCCGCAGCCGCATGACCACGGCGGTCAATACTCTGGTCACCAATCTCCAGCTCGCCCGGTCCGAGGCCGTGAAGCGAGACTCACGGGTCACCCTCTGCCCTGTCGTCCCCCGCAGCAGCCCCTCGAGCTGTGCTGGCAGCACCAGCTGGCAAACGGGCTACATCGTGTTCTCCAATCCGAATAACGCAGCTACGCCGGCCAGCACGGGCCAGGTCATCCGCCACGTCCAAGGTAGCGCCAATGCCCCCATCAGCATCACCACGTCCGCCGGCCGCACGACCATTACCTATCAGGCGGATGGGACGAGTGGGGGCGCAAATGCGACTTTCACCTTCTGTGACGCTAGCGGGAGGGTGCCCCCGCAAGCGGTCATCGTCTCGAATCCCGGTCGGCCGAGGATCTCTTCGAACGACAGCTCCCTCTCTTGCCCCTGAGCCCCGCCTCTGGAAGCGCGTGACGGCTTGACTGACCTGATGACGTCCATTAAAGTACCGCGTTTTTGCTATTCCCCGGTAGCTCAGTCGGTAGAGCGGGTGACTGTTAATCACTAGGTCAGAGGTTCGAGTCCTCTCCGGGGAGCCAATAAATCAAGGGCTTAGAGAGAAATCTCTAAGCCCGTTTTCGTTTGGTCGAACATGTAGCCAGGTTCGGGCTGGGTCATCCCGCCGGGTCCGGCGGCGGCTCAAGTGCATCGCCCCATGCCATTGGCTCGCGCACCGGCGCCCTCGGCGCACCCGTGGGCGGCTGCCGGTAATACGGGGTCGAGCTGCCACCGGCGCGACCCCGGGGCGGAGGTCCGTTTGGCCGGTCAGCGTCCTGCGCGGACTTCGTCGAACGCTGCCGATGCCCGAGTGACGATACCGCCCTGACGATTCTGGCAACCGAAAGGAAGAGACCGTCGCCCAGGTCTCGGTCTCGAAAGCAGAAGAGCTCACCCTGCCCCCGCTTCCCGACGACAAGACGATCCACCAGAGGATTCAACTGAACGGCAAGACGCTCTCCTACGACGCGACGGTCGGCAAGATCCCGGTACGGGATGCGAAGGGCAAGATCATTGCCGAGGTCGTCTACACCGCCTATACGGTGCCCGGCGCGGCCGATCGGCCCGTGACGTTCGCGTTCAACGGTGGCCCCGGCGCCGCATCCGTCTATCTGAACATGGGCGCCATCGGGCCGAAACACCTCCAATTCGGCGATCAGGGCGACGCCCCGTCAGACCTCGAGGTCAGCGACAATGCTTCGACCTGGCTCGACATGACGGATCTGGTGTTCATCGATCCGGTTGGCACCGGCTTCTCTCGCGCTGAGGAAACAGCGGACAAGGCGAAGAAGGATTTCTACTCGACCGAGGCCGACATCAACTATCTCTCCCGTATCGTCTATGACTGGCTGGTCAAGTACGGCCGGTTGTCGTCTCCAAAGTACCTTGTCGGCGAGAGCTACGGCGGCTACCGTGCCCCACGGATCGCGCTAAAGCTGCAGACGCGCATGGGCATCGGCGTATCCGGCCTCGTCATGGTTTCCCCGTACCTCGATCCCGCGGCCATCGGTGACGAGGATGCGTTGTCGCCGCTGCCCTGGATGATCAGTTTGCCGTCGATGGCGGCCGGCAATTTCGAGCGACACGGTGAGCTCACGCCCGACAAGATGGTGGAGCTCGAACAATACGACCGCACACAGTTCGTCACCGATTTCCTCGCGGGACGCTCCGATCCCGCGGCCGTCAAGCGGATAGTGGCCAAGGTTGCGGAGTACACCGGCCTCGACCCCGGGCTCGTGGCGCGGATGGACGGCCGCATCCACATCCAGACGTACCTGCGCGAGGCCCATCGCGCCGAGCACAAGATTGGCAGCATTTATGATTCCAACGTCACTGCCTACGACCCGTTCCCCGGCGCGGCCGAGAATCACGCTGGTGACCCGATCCTCAACGCCATGATCGCGCCGACGACCAGCGCGATGGTCGACTTCATCACGCGTGAGGTCGGCTGGAAGACGGACGCGCATTACGAGGCGCTCTCCCACGGCGTCCGCCGAGCCTGGGACCAGGGCCATACCAACGACCGTCCGGTCAGCGATCTGCGCAAGGCGATCGCCAACGATCCGAAGATGGCCGTGCTGATCGCCCATGGTTACAACGACCTGGCGTGTCCGTATTTCACGTCGCGTCTGGTAATCGATCAGCTGCCGGATTTTGGGGTGTCGAACCGGGTGGGACTAGCGGTGTTTCCAGGCGGTCA
>JARRNE010000127.1:7764-12017 GCA_037385305.1 Chromatiaceae bacterium
TGGCGAAGGCCACGGCCTATGCCGAACCGGGACACCCCTCGTGGGGGGCGTCAAATCTCCTGAAGCGTTCGAAATGCCCCCGGACCGTGGGTGGCGGGGCGGCGCAAATCGTTCGACAGGCGTCCAACAAGGGGAGCCATCATGCCTTCGCTGCTGTTAACGGCTGCATGAGCGACAAAGGCGGGCGGTTTCGTTCCCGAGAAAAGCAATACACAAAGCTGGAGGATGCCCTCTACGCACTCGCCCAACGGGAGATCGACACGGGGGATGTGCGCCAGGAGACTTGGGAGACCGCGCAGATGCTGGCCCGAGGGAATGACCGGCGGGCCGTCGCGGCCTATATTCGCATCCGGGTCCGGGTCCTCCTGGAGGCCCATGAGGCCCGCAACAGGCGCAACAGGGAAGAGAACTGAGAAAGCTGGCCGGGGGGGCCCGTCTAGGGCTCCGGGGCGTCGGTGCCGCCGCTCATCGCCTTTTCCGCTCGCTTAAGAAACACCCGCATCTCCTTTGCGGCCTGCACGTCCCCTTTCGTCTCCGCGGTCCGGATTCCCCGGTTGAACGCGTCGATTGCGTCCTGGTGTCGGCCGGCTTCGGAGAGGGCCCTGCCGTAAGCCTTCCAGGCGGCCGAGTATGTCGGATCCTTTCGGACAGCCTCCGACAGGTGCTCTGTCGCCCGCTCCAGATCCCCCTGCTTAAGGTGCTCGTTGCCCAGGCTGTAGCGGAGCAGGGCCGAGTCTTGCCCTCGTGCCAGCATCGCTTCGAAGGCGTCGATGGTGCCCAAACGGAGTCCTCCGGAGAAGCGGCCAGCGGCCGGTCATTGGGGTGCCAAGAATCCCGCTCTTAGGCGATTTCTGTCAAATCTGGTACCGCCTTGCTTGTCTTTTCGCCCCCCTTGGGCGTCCCGCCGTCAGTCACATAGAACGACTATGCTCCCGACAACGTCCCTTGAAGGGTAACGAAAATCCTGCGCAATCCGGTACCAGATCTCCTGGCAATCCGCCTTAGCCCTCGGCCATCAGTCCTCGCCGTGGAGACAGAGCGGTCACCTGTTCGCGTCCGTTCATCTTCGCTCCTTGATCTCGATGCCGAGGGAGCGCAGCTTGCGGTAGAGGTGGGTGCGCTCCATGCCCGCCTCCTTGGCCATCTTGCTCACATTGCCCCCATGCTTTTCCAGCTGGTAGTCGAGATAGGCCTTCTCGAACTGTTCCCTTGCCTCTCGCAGGGGCTGGTCGAAGGAGACCAGCCCTCCCAGGGACTGGGTCGGCACCGCCGGGGGCGCACCGAAAGCGCTTTCCACCTCGTTCTGGGTGATCTCGTCGCCTGCGCCCAGGATCAGGACGCGCTGCACGAGGTTCTTTAGCTCCCGCACGTTGCCTGGCCAGCTGTAGTTCCGCAGGAAATTCTGTGCGCCCACGCTGAAGCGGCGGTAGGGCAGCTTCTCGTGGGTGGCGAAATAGTCGACATAGTAGGCGAGCAGCTCAGGCACGTCTTCGTTGTGCTCCCGCAGCGCCGGGAGGTGCAGCGGCACCACGTTGAGATGGTAGAAGAGGTCTTCGCGGAAGCGCCCGGCGCGCACCTCTTCCTCCAGGTTGCGCTGAGTGGCGGCGACGATGCGGACCTCGATGTGCACCGGCTCGGTGCCGCCCACGCGGAGGAAAGAGCCGGTGTCCAGGGCGCCAAGGAGCTGCCCCTGCACCTCCAGGTCCATGTCTGCTACCTCATCCAACAGCAGGGTTCCCCCCGCTGCCTGCTCCAGGCTCCCATAGTGAATATGGTCGCCGTCCTCGCTGCCGAAGAGCTCCAGAGCCGCGTTGCTGCGCGCGATACCGCATACGCCGAGGTCAACGAAGGGGCGCTCCCGGCGCGCGCTCTGGGCATGGAGGTACCGGGCGAAGGTCTCGCGACCGCTGCCGGCCTCGCCCGTGATCAGCACCCAGGTGTCGTGCTGGGCGATGCGCTTGACCTGCTCGCGCAAGCGCTGTATGGCGGCACCGCGGCCCACGGGCTCGTGGACGATGGCGGTGCGTCGGCGCAGGCCCACGTTCTCCTTCTGGAGCTTGTCCGCCTCCAGGGCGCGCTCCACGGTCAAGAGGAGCTTGGCCATGGAGAGCGGCTTTTCGAGAAAGTCGTATGCCCCCAGCCGGGTCGCCTCCACAGCGGTCTCCACCGTCCCGTGCCCCGACATCATGATCACCGGACAGGGTAGTCCGTCGTCCTCCGCCCACTCTTTGAGCAGGCTGATGCCGTCCAGGTCCGGCATCCAGATATCCAGCAGGATGAGGTCGGAGCGGCGGTCGCGAAGGGCGTGTCTTGCCGACTCGCCGTTCTCCGCGATAGCGACGAGAAAGCCCTCATCCTCGAGGATCTCCTGCACCAGCGCCCGGATGTCGGGCTCGTCGTCGACGACCAAGATGTGGGGTGCGCTCATGCTATTCCGCTCGCCGCATGGTCTTGAGTGCCGTCTCTGTATTGTCCTGCCACAGAGGCAAGCGGGCCACGACGCGGGCGCCGCCGTTGGCGTTCTCCGCCAAAATGATACCGCCGTGCTCCTCAATAATCTTCTTGACGATGGCGAGTCCCAGTCCTGGGCCTCTGGATTTTGTTGTGACGTAGGGCTCGAAAACGCGATTCAGCAGCGACTCATCAAAGCCCGTGCCATTGTCCTCGATCCGCAGCTCGATAGAGGGGGTGTCCGCCTCCTGGCTCAGCTCGGTGGTCATGAGGATACGGGGATTGGGGCGGCCCTCCAGGGCCTCCTGCGCGTTCTTGATGAGATTGTGGACCACCTGACGCAACCGCAGGGGGTCCCCCACGATGCGGGCGTCAGACCCGTTGAGGTGAGCCTGGATCGCTCGCTCCCCTCTGGCGCTGCGGTAAAGATCCAGGACCTCCGTCACCAAGGCGTCCAGCCGCAATGGCTCCGCCTCCAGTTTCGGGGAGCGGGCGTAGTTGGAAAAATCGTTGACCATGGCCTTCATGGCCTCGACCTGCTGGACGATGGTGTGCGTGGCGCGGTCGACGACCCGGGCATCCTGCTCGGGGAGCTTGGCGAGCAGCTTGTGGCGCAGTCGCTCCGCCGAGAGCTGGATCGGGGTCAGCGGGTTCTTGATCTCGTGGGCGAGACGCCGGGCGACCTCGCCCCAGGCTGCGTCCCGCTGGGCCATGATCAGGTTCGTAACGTCGTCGAAGACGACCACATGTCCGGCCCCGTCGGTGCCCGGCTGCACGAGAGGGCTGCCGCGGCACATCAGGATCTGGGTGCCTTCTCCGCTGAAGAGCGTGATCTCTGCGCGCCACTCCTGTCCGGCAGCAAGGTGCCCCCGAACCGTATCGACCCAGCGTCCGAGGCGCGGGTAGTGCTGCTCGAGAGACTCGAGGGTTTGATCGTTAGCCCCCTCGGAATTCAGGCGCAGGATGTGGCTCGCCGCAGGGTTGGCCGTGCGCAGGTGGCCAAAGGCGTCCAGGACGACCACTCCTGAGGAGAGTCGCCCCAGGACCGTCTCCAGATAGGTGCGCTGGGCCTCGACGGCCTGCTGGCTGCGCGCCGCCGCATCGCGGGCCTGGGCGATGCGGCGGGTCATGGCGTTGAAGGAGGCGACCAGGAAGGCAAGCTCGTCGTCATGACTCGGCAGGGGGAGCCGCTGCTCGTAATCCCCCTCGGCGATGGCACGGGTACCGCGGGCGATATCCGCGACCGGCGCGACCAGCCTCCGGGCGGTGTGGAAGGCCGCGATCAGGGCCGCCATCAGGCTGAACAGGAGCACCAGTGAGAGGGTAAGGGAGAAGCTGAGCTTCAGTGACTCGCGGAGATAGGCGAGCTCCATGTAGCGGTTGTAGGCGTTCTCGAGCCGCGCGGATAGCTCACTGATACGGGCCGAGGTGGGGAAGATGGCCTGCAGCTCCATGGGACGGCCGCTCGGGTCTGCGACCAGCACCCGCACCACCAGGTCCCCGCTGGGGCGGGTCTCCAGCCCCACGTAGTTCTCGCCTGTGCGCACGCGGTGCATGATCTCCCGGTCCGGGAGATCCGGGACCAGCTGGGTGGGGTCCTCGTTGGCCGTCCCGTAGACCTGGCCCGCGGGTCCGAAGACCGTGAGCTCAAGCGCTCCGGCCCGACGTCTGAGGGTGCCCAGACTGAGCGCCAGTGCCGTGGTGGAGCGGTCTTCGATGCCGGCGATCAGCTGCTCCGCGTACCTCATGAGGACGCGCTGGTTGAGATCCAGGGATGCCTGATTCAAGGCGAGCGCGTCTTC
>JARRNE010000128.1:0-6350 GCA_037385305.1 Chromatiaceae bacterium
AGTGGGCGATCAGGGCATAGGAGCAGAGCCCCATCAGCTCCCAGCCCAGGTACATGACCAGCAGGTTGTCTGCCATCACGAACACCAGCATGCCGGCGACGAACAGGTTGAGGTACACGTAATAGCGACGCTCGCCGTAGTCCGCGGCCATGAACGACACAGAGAACAAGTGGATCAGGAAGCCCACCCAGGCGGCCACGCTGACCATCACCAGGCTCACCCGGTCCACCCTCAGACCGACACTGGCGTGCCAGTCGCCGACGGACATCCAGGTATAGAGGGTCTGATGGGCGGTCCCGCTCGCGCCCCCGTCGGCCCAGAGGGCGGCCACGGTTGCGGCACACGCCAGCATGGCGAGGGCGGCGATCCGGGCGCAGGTGGCCGCGGACACATAGCCGCCCAACAGGGCGATCGCCGCGGCCCCTGCCAGGGGGGTACCCGGAATGAGCCAGAGCCAGTCGGTCATGGGCGCAGCTCCTGGGGCAGCGTCGGCGCGTCGCGGAGGCTGTGGATCTCGGCAAGCTGGGTGACTCTGAGCCGGCGGAACGCCAGGTAGACAAGCACCAGGGCCACCGCGAGCTCGGCACCGGTGATGGTCATCAGAAACAGCACCAGGATCTGCCCCACGGAATCCTGCCAATACTGGCCGGCGGCGGCCGCCGTCAGGCCCGCGCTGTTGAACATCACCTCGATGCCCATCAGCACGAACAGCACCTCTCGGCGCAGCAGCACGATGGCGAGTCCAATCACGAAGAGCAGCGCGCCCGTCATCAGGGTCGGCTCGTAGGCCATCAGGATTCCTCCACCTTGCGGCTGAGGTAGAGCACCGCCGTCAGCGCCGCCAGCAGCAGCAGCGCGGTCGCTTCGACGATCAGCAAATAGTGGCCGAACAGCGCCTCGGCCACCGCCTTGGGACCGATGGAGACGATCTTGGGAACCGTCGTCTGCGCCCCGGTGGCGAATAGCGTGGCGACCTCGGCGAGCAGCACCAGGAGCAGCAGCATGGGCCACCAGAAGCGGCGGTTCAGGCGCGGTACATAGGTGCGCGGCGCCGGGCGGTACAGCATAGTGATCATGAAGAGCAGCAGCACCAGCACCGCACCCACGTACAGGCTGACCTGCAGCGCGGAGATGAAGGGCCCGCCGAGCAGGTAGTAGAGCACGGCCATGGCGACCATCGAGGTGATCAGATAGAGTCCCCCGTACATGGCGTGGCGGGCGAACAGGGCTGAGAGCGCCGAGATCAGCATGATGGCCGAGGTGACGTAGAAGATGCCGTTCCAGAGCATGGCGTCGCCTTCGCGGATCTAGGGTAGGTTGGAGCGCGGGTCCACCGGCGGGGCCTCATGCTCGGCTTGGCCGATGGCCTTGCCACGCACCGGGACCCCGGAATGCCGGTAGAAGTTGTAGTGGGGATGCTTGCCGGTGCCCGGGATCAGCAGGTCCTCCTTCTCGAAGAGCATCTTGCCGCGGCTGTAGGCGGCCAGCTCGAAGTCCGGCGTCAGCTGGATCGCGAGCGTCGGGCATGCCTCCTCGCACATGCCGCAGAAGATGCAGCGGGCGAAGTTGATGCTGAAGGTCAGCGGATAGCGCCGGTCGTCCTCCGGCCTCTCGCTCCCCTGGATGCGGATGCAGTCCACCGGGCATACCGAGGAGCAGAGGTAGCAGGCCACGCAGCGCTCCTGGCCGTCGGGGTCCCGGGTCAGCACGATGCGGCCCTTGTAGCGCGGCGGCAGGTTCGGTCGCTCATCTGGGTATTGCACGGTCGGGCGCTTGCCGAGCGCGTGCTTGGCGGTTACCGCCAGGGCGCCCGCAAGTCGCGTGATAGTCATGAGCACGTTCATCGACATGTCTGTACCGGTCCCGCCGCCCCAGGCGCGCTCACATCCAGAGCATGCCCACCAGCGCGGTAACCATGATGTTCACCAGGGCCAGGGGCAGCAGGAAGCTCCAACCGAATCTGATCAGCTGGTCATAGCGCAGCCGCGGCAGGCTGGTGCGCAGCCAGTAGAACAGCAGGACCACCGCCCCGGTCTTGAGGGTGAACCAGAGCACCCCCGCCCAGGGCAGAAAGGGCCCCCGCCAGCCGCCCAGGAACAGCGTGGTGGTCAGGGCCGCGACCAGCAGCACGCCCATGTACTCCCCCAGGAAGAACAGAGCGAAGATCATGCCGCCGTACTCGGTGTTGAAGCCGGCTGCCAGCTCGTTCTCAGCCTCGGGCAGGTCGAAGGGTAGGCGGTGGGTCTCCGCCACCCCGCACACCAGGAAGATCAGGAAGCCCACCGGCTGGAGCAGGGCGAAGGGGATGTGCTGGGCCTCGACGATGGCGTTCATGCTGAAGGAGCCGGAGAGCAGCACCACCCCCAGGACGGCCAGTGCGAGGGGCAGCTCATAGCTGATCAGCTGGGCGATGGCCCGTACCGAGCCGATCAGCGGGTATTTGCTGTTGGACGACCAGCCCCCGAGGAATACCGCGTAGGCGTTGACCGAGGCCATGGCGAGCACGAAGAGCACGGCGACGTTGAGGTCCGCTGCCCAGCTGAGGCCGGGACCTATGGGTATCACCACGAAGCTCACCAGCACCGAGGTGGCCACCAGCACCGGGGCCAGCAGATAGAAGCCCCGATCCGCGAAAGGCGGGATGAAGACCTCTTTGCTCAGCAGCTTGAGGGCGTCGGCGATGGACTGCAGGATGCCGAAGGGACCGACCCGGTTGGGGCCGTAGCGGTCCTGCAGCAGACCCAGGATGCGGCGCTCGCCGAACACCAGCACCGCCGCCATGCCCACCAGCGCGAAGACGGTGATGGCGATGCCGACGACGACGGCGAACCAGTAGACCACCGGACTCATGGCAGCGGCTCCCATTCCACGCCTTCGCCTTCGTTCACCCCGAGGGCCGCCATGGCCGCCCGATTCAGGCCCAGCGTGTCCTTGGCGCAGCCAGGATCATAGGCGAGGCGCAGCTCGATCTCCCCCGCGCTCCCGCGCAGCCTGACCCGCGTGCCGGCCGGCGGATCCGCGTCCGTGCCCTGGCCCGGGGCGACGCACACCGCCGGAGCCGGGGCCAGCGAGCTCAGCTCCGGCGCGAAGGCAGCCAGCGCCTCGTCCCCGTACCAGGTCATGACCGCCGCCTGCCAGCGGCCGCCGGGGGCAGCCAATGGCTTGAAGTCCGCCTCGGCGCTGGCCCGCAGGTGGGTGTAGGCGGCGGGCTCCACCTTGATGCCCGTGCGCCCCGGCGCCGGCGGGCGGTCCAGGTACTTGTAGGCCAGGACCTCGGCGTTGCGCACGATCCGGGAGAGCCCCACCATGTGGCCAAGCTCGGAGATAGCCGTGTAGGGGTCCGGCAGCGCCGGCTCCCGCACGAACACCTTGCCGAAGCCCTGGGCCAGGCCGCCGTAGTTGACGAAGGTGCCGGAGCGCTCGGTCAGGGTGGCCAGCGGGATGAAGGCGTCTGCCTGACGCACGGTCTCGGTGGCGATGCAGTCCAGGACCACCAGCACCTCGAGCTTGGGACGCACCGCGCGCCAGCGTGCCGCACCGGGGCCCGAGCCGAAGGGGTCCGAGCCCAGCACGATGAGGGTGTCCACCTTGCCGCTCTCCACGGAGCGCAGCACCCGCTCGCCGTCACCGGGACGCGACAGCAGCGCGGTGCCGAAGGCATTGGCCCCGGGCAGGGCGAAGGCGCAGCGTGCCCCGGTCGCCCTGGCCAGCTGGGCCAGGGCCCGGCAGCCCGTCGCTCCCAGGGTCTCGGCGACCCCGAGCACCACTGGCCGCTGCGCCTGGGTAAGCAGCTCGTCGATGGCCTCGAGGGCGGCATTGGCCCGGGCGTCGGGGTTCTCGGCCCGCTTGCGCAGGGCGCTCAGGGCGCTGGAGAGCTCCGCCGGGGCCAGGGTCAGCGACTGGGTCGCATGGGCCGCCAGGGGCACGGGCACGCTGTGCAGCAGGACCAGGGGATGGCCGGCGCGCACCGCTTGGCGCACCGCCAGGTCCATCATGGGGGCGTGCCCGGTCAGGTCCCCGACCGCCAGCACGGCGTCGGCGGCGGCGATCTCATTCAGCGTCGGCGCCTGCGCGCTGGAGGCGGCCGCCTCGGAGATGGCCGCCTCCAGGTGGGGACTGGTGTGGGCACTGTACCAACCGCCCATGGCGGCCATGAGCGAGCGCAGCGCGGCGTTGCCCTCCATGTCCTCGCGCGCCGAGCCAAGGCCGGCGATCACCCCCTGGGCGTCGGCCAGCCGATCGGCGGTCGCTGCCATGACGTCGCTCAGCTCGCCCTCGCGCCCGTCGATGCGTGCCTCGAGGGGCCTCTCTTTGCTCTCGCTGTAGCGATGCCCGTAGCGGCCGCGGTCGCAGATGAACCATTCGTTCACCCGCCCGTTGGAGCGGTGGGTCACCCGCCGTAGGGTGCCGTTGCGCGCCCCGGGCAGGGTGTTGCAGCCGACGCTGCAATGGGGGCAGATCGAGGGGGCGGTCTGAAGGTCCCAGACTCGGCCGTAGTGACGGCGGAACACCTTGTCGGTGAACACCCCGGTGGGGCAGACATCCACCAGGTTGCCGGCGAAAGGGCTCTCCAGCGCGCCGTCGGTGGCCCGGCCGAAATACACCCGGTTGCGCGAGCCCAGTGCCCCGAGGTCGGTCCCCAGGGCATAGTCCTGATAGAAGCGCACGCAGCGATAGCAGGTGATGCAGCGGTCCATGTCGTGCCAGACCAGCGGCCCCAGGTCCTGATTGTAAAAGGTGCGCTTCCTGCCTTCGTAGCGCCGGTAGGCCGGTCCCACCTCGATGGTCGTGTTCTGCAGGTGGCACTCCCCCGCCTCGTCGCACACGGGACAGTCGTGGGGGTGATTGGTCATCACCAGCTCGATCACCGACTGGCGCGCCGCCACCGCCTTGTCTGCGGTGAGAGAGACGCGCATCCCGTCCTGGGCCTTGAGCATGCAGGCGGCCAGGGTCCTGGGCCGGTCGCCCTCACGGCTGGGCTGCAGCTCCACCATGCACAGCCGACAGGCACCCAGGCTGCCGAGCGCCGGGTGGTAGCAGAAGTGCGGGATGTCTATGCCGGCGGCGTGCGCCGCGTCGATCACATTGTCCCCGTCGTTGAAGGAAACAGCCCGGTCGTCCACGTAGAAGGTGCCCATTCAATGAGCTCCTCGGTAGGGACAGGCGCCGCGCTCGATGTGCTCCCGGATCACATCGGCGAAGATCTTCAGCCCGGACTCCAGGGGCATGATGGCCCCGGGGGCGAAGGCACAGAAGGAGTTGGGCGCAATCTTGGCGCACAGCTCCAGCATCAGCTCCGGGTCCCCGGCCTTGCCCTGGCCGGCCTCGATGCGCTCCATCAGGCTGTGCAGGTAGGGCAGGCCGTCCCGGCAGGGGGTGCAGAAGCCGCACGACTCGCGCACGAAGAACTTGTTGATGCCGATCAGGAAGTCCAGCGGGCAGGTGGCACTGCCCAGGGCGATGATGCCGCAGGTGCCGAACCGCGAGCCGGTGGCGGCTACGGCGTCGAAGTGCATGGGGGTGTCCAGGTGCTCCGGCAGGAGGAAGGAGGTAGACGCGCCGCCCGGGAGAAAGGCCACCAGCTCCTGGCCGTCCAGAGGGCCGCCGGCATGCTCGCAGATCAGCTCCCGGGCGGTGGTGCCCTTGGGCAGCTCCCAGAAGCCCGGGCGCTTGACCTCGCCGCAGACGCTGAAGAGCTTGGTGCCGTGACCGCCGTTGACGCCCTGTCCGTTGAACCAGTCCGGCCCTCGGCTGACGATGTGGGGCACATGGCACAGGGTCTCGATGTTGTGCACCAGGGTGGGTGCGCCCCACAGCCCCTTCTCGAAGGGCATGGGCGGCCTGGCCCTCGGGTTGCCGCGCCGTCCCTCCAGGGCGTTGAGCAGCGCGGTCTCCTCGCCGCAGATGTAGCGCCCCGCCGAGAGGTGCACGTCGATGTCCAGGTCGAATCCCGAGCCCAGGATATCGTGGCCCACCAGCCCTGCCTGGCGGGCCTCGGCGACCGCCTGCTCCAGGCGCCGGGCGCCTTCGGCGTACTCTCCGCGCACGAACACGTAGGCATGGTCCGCCTGCTCGATGAACCCGGTCACCAGCACGGCCTCGATCACCTGGTGGGGGTCGCGGTAGAGCAGCTGGCGGTCCTTGAACGAGCCGGGCTCGGTCTCGTCCACGTTCATGACGAGATAACGCGGGTGGGGGGCGTCGGGACCACGGGCCTTCCACTTGCGTGCCACGGGAAAGCCCGCGCCCCCGTAGCCGCGCAGCCCGGTCCTGTCGACCATCTCGATCATGGCCTCGGGGTCCTGCCCCAGGGCGATCTTGAGCGCCTCGTAGCCACCGCCGGCGCGATA
>JARRNE010000129.1:0-11527 GCA_037385305.1 Chromatiaceae bacterium
CCACGGGCAGCGAGATCTGGCGTACCTACCTCGACAACCTGAACGCCTCGGGCCACTGGATCGGCAACGCCAACCTGAACATCCTCCCGGACGGCAACGTCGCCTTAGCCTGGTCGAACCAGATCGTGCTCATCGACGGCGACACGGGTCTCATCCTAAAGCACAACACGCTGCCCGGCGGCGCGGCACCGCCCGAGAACGTTAACTACAAGCACCTCACGATCGCGCCGGACGGGACGTTCATCCTCAAGGACCAGACGCGCCCGTTCGGCTGCATGCTGCAGGACACGGTGGCGATCATCAAGTGCGCCGCGGAGGGGATGAAGCAGCCGAACTCCCAGCTGACCGCGGTCGACCCCAACACGCTCGAAGTGCTGGACAGCATCGAGCTGCCGGAGCCCGCCACGGCGCCCCACGTCGTCACGACCTTCGAGGGCCGGATCGCGATCTACATTGGCATGAACACCCGCGTGCAGCGCGCGTTCGGGGACCCGGCAACCAAGAAGCTCGCGCTGGACGATTCCTGGATCATCCGGCCGATCCGGAAAGGGCAGTCCACCCCCGCCGCGCCGACCGTCATCGGCGACTGGATCGCGGCCCAGCTCAACGGGATCGGCAGCGACACGGTCGCCTCGAGCGTCGTGGTCGCCAGCCAGAAGGACCCGACCAAGACGCAGATCATCTTCCCCTTCGGCGAGCTCAAGAAGGGCGAGTGGAGCTTCGCCCCGCCCAAGTGCGGCGCGGACCCCCAGAACAGCATGATCTACTCGGCCGACGTGGGCATGCGCAAGGTCGCCGGCATCAAGCTCGACCAGGCCACCGGCGAGCTGAAGCTGGCGTTCGTCGTCGACGCCACCACCACGACGTTCCAGCCGCTGATCGGACCGAAGGACAAGCGCGTGCTGCTGCTCACCAACATGAAGCTCAACGTGGAGAAGGAACCCGTCAAGGGCGCGCTCTTCACCGAGAACTACAAGGAGCAGCTCACCTGGCGCGACGCCGCGACCGGCAAGATCCTCGCCGAGTCCGACTTCTTCGAGCCGCTGTCGATCAACGGGCTCACTCCGCCGGGCTTCGGCGGCCGGATCTACTTCCCGACCGCGGTCGGCAAGGGCTTCTACGTGCTGCAGGCCATGCCGGCACAGAAAGCCACCGGAAAGCCGCAGTGAGCGCCTTGCCGCGCGAGCCATTGTGGAGGCAAGCGCTCGCTGCCGGATGAGTGTACGGAGCCCCCCTGGCCGGGGCCGTCGCCTTACGCGCTCGCCCCGGACCAGGCGCGCCACCGGGGCCGAGCCTCAAGACCGGAGGATGGGGTATTGGGCGTGAGCCACGCCCAATACCCTATCCTCGACAGGGTCAGGGAACGTTGCTCGGAATCTCCCTGCTGCCCGCCATCGCCTATCGGGTGACCGACAAGCTCTCCGTCGGGGCGAGCCTGAATGCGATGTATGGGGTCTACAAGAATGAGGTCGCGATCAACAACGCTGAACTTCGGGATCGCATACGACTCCGGACTCCAGGACAGCTCCAATGTCTCGCCCCTCCTGCCCGTGAACTCCGCCTGGCGGTTCGGCGTTGGCGGTCAGCAGCAGCTGACCAAGACCACTTACTGGGGCATCGCGGCGGAATACCTTTATGGCGGGACGCTCGACACCAAGCTGCAGAGTAGTACGCCGGTGGCGCTTGGCGGTCGCGGCAACCTCGACGGCTCATACCACAACACCGGAACCGTCTTCCTCGCTACGTACTACAACTGGCAATTTTGATTCGAGGCGCGCTCCAGTCCTTTCCTATGCGAGCGTCGTGTGCGGGAGACCTACGAGCGAGAGCCGCGGCATGACCTGGGCACGCCAATCTGGTCGGAACCACATGGGGCTATTGCAGGGGCGCCGGCGAGGGGTGGCCAGCAACAGCAACGACCCCGGCCCGTCTCGCGGCTGCCGGAGAAGGGATGACGCGTCTGGTCGCAAAATGTCAGTCACGCCGCCGGAAGATCGCGATAATCTGCGCCGCACCGCCCGGGTGGTGTCTCGGTTTCTTTGCGGGTCCTTCCGGGGTTCAATTGCGTCAGCGCTTGCGGTGGTGGAGCGGACATGAAAACCATTGCCTGTCCCGATTGCGACCTTCTCCAGTGCCTTCCGGACCTCCCACCGGGGAGCAAGGCCCGCTGCGCCCGCTGCGGCCGGGTCGTCGCAAGACGGACGTCCGACCCGATCGACCGCCCCCTCGCCCTCACAATCACTGCGCTCTTCGCGCTCATCGTCGCCAACACGGTATCGCTGATGGGGCTGTCCGTCGCCGGGCGCCATGCGAGGACGACCATCATCGGCGGGTGCTACGAGATGTGGCTGCAAGGACAGGAGCTCACGGCCGTGATTGTCGCTTTCTGTGCGGTGGTTGCCCCCGCCGGCTACATCCTGTTCATGCTGACCGTGCTGCTGGCGGTGCGAAGACCGCCTGCGCCCCAGTGGATCGGGCGAATGGTGCGCTGGGCCGAATCCATGGAGCCCTGGTCCATGACCGAGGTGATGCTGCTGGGTATCCTGGTTGCGCTCATCAAGATCGCGGAGCTCGCCACCGTGCAGGCGGGCATCGGCATGTACGCGGTGGGAGCACTCGTGCTGCTGTTTCCCGCGATCATGGTCAGCTTTGATGCGGGCGAGGTGTGGGCGCGGATCGCCTGGGTGGACGGGACGGTGCCGCCGTCTGCCGAGGGAAGCCCTTCCCGGGGGCCGACCCGGTGACAGGACCGCCGCTAACCGCCGCCCAGGCGGGGCTCGTCGCCTGCGAGACCTGCGGGCTGCTCGCCCAACCAGCAAGCGGGGGTGCTCCCGGGGTCTGCCCGCGCTGCGGCGCGGCGCTCCACTCCCGCCGCCACCAGTCGATCCAGCACACCTGGGCGCTGATCATCGCGGCGGCAATCTGCTACGTCCCCGCGAACGTCCTGCCCGTGCTCAGCACGAGCGCACTTGGCTCGACCGAGTCAGACACAATCATGGGCGGGGTGGTCTTTCTCTACACCTCGGGCTCCTGGCCGCTGGCGCTCATCGTGTTGATCGCCAGCATCATGGTCCCCCTCGGCAAGCTGGTCGCACTGAGCTATCTCCTGATCACGGTCCAGCGTGGCTCCACCACGAGCAACCAGGAACGGACCCGCCTCTACCGGATGGTGGAGTTCATCGGCCGCTGGTCGATGCTGGACGTGTTCGTGGATACCTTCACGGTCGCCCTCGTGCAGCTGCAGCCCCTCATGTCCGTGGAGCCCGGTCCCGGGGTGGTCTTCTTCGCGGCGGTGGTGGTGCTCACCATGATCGCGGCGGACACCTTCGACCCTCGTCTGATCTGGGACGCCCGCGTCCCTGCGGAGCTCTGACGTGCCCAACGCAAACCCGCACGACGACCTGCCTCAGGCCACTCTGGCGCCGAAAAGACGCATGCGGATCCCGGCGATCTGGGTCATCCCCATCTTCGCCGCCGTGGTCGCTATCGGAATCGCGATTCATTCAATTCTCAGCGAAGGACCGACCATCACGATCTATTTCAAGGCCGCCCAGGGGCTGGAGGCCGGCAAGACCGTTATCAAGTACAAGGACGTGAATATCGGACAGGTGACAGCGGTCCAGCTCGCCGACGACTACTCGCGGGTCAAGGTGACGGCGAAGATCGTCAAGAGCGCCGGGGGCCTCATGGTGGAGGACGCCAAGTTCTGGGTAGTCCAGCCGCGCATCACCCTGAGCGGTGTCTCCGGCCTCGGAACCCTGCTCTCCGGCAACTACATCGGCTTCGAGGTCGGAAGATCGAAGCGGGAGCGGCGCACCTTCACCGGGTTGGAGGTCGCTCCGGTCATCGCCATGGAGCAGCCGGGGCGACACTTCGTGCTGAAGGCCGACGACCTCGGCTCCCTCGGGGTCGGCTCTCCCATCTACTATCGGCGCCTGCAGGTCGGCCAGGTCATTGCCTACGAGCTTGCCCCCGACGGCAAGACGGTCCGCATCAGGGTCTTCGTCGATGCCCCCTACGATCGCTATGTCACGACTGAGACCCGCTTTTGGAACGCGAGCGGGCTGAACGTCTCGGTCGGTGCGGGGGGCGTGGACGTGCGCACGCAATCGCTCGTGTCGGTCCTCATCGGCGGCCTCGCCTTCGACAACCCACCGTTTGCCCCCGCGGATAAGGCCGCTCCGGCCGAGACAGTCTTCAAGGTGTACGCGAGCCAGACGACCGCCATGAAGCAGCCGGAGGCGATGGAGCAGCGTTACGTCCTGTACTTCAACGAATCGCTGCGGGGCCTGTCCCCGGGGGCCCCCGTCACCCTGCTCGGGCTGACCGCGGGCGAGGTCACCGACGTGGGATTCGACGTCGATCCGAGCACGGCGAAGCTGCGCGGACGCGTGGAGTTGGTGGCCTACCCCGAGCGCCTGATCGCGCGCCTGCATGCCGGGCAGAGCATCCAAGGCCAGTCCATGGTGGAAAAGCCGCAGGAGCGTCGCTCGTTCTTTGAGAAGTTGGTGGAGGAGCGGGGCCTGCGCGCGCAGCTGCGCAGCGGCAACCTGCTCACGGGGCAGCTCTACGTGGCCCTGGAGTTCTTTCCGGACGCCCCCCCGGCAGTGGTGGATTGGACCGCGAAGACACCAGTGGTGCCGACCGTGCCGGGCACCCTCCCTGACGTGGAGGCGAAGCTCACGGGCATCCTTGCCAAATTGGACAAGCTGCCCTATGAGGCGATTGGCAAGGAGCTTAAGAGCAGTCTGGTCACGCTCAATCAGACGCTGAAGACCACAGACAAGGCGGTCGCCGACCTGAACAGCCAAGTCACTCCCGGTCTCCGCCGCGCCTTGGCCTCGGCCGACCGCGTCCTCGAGAACACCGATGCCACCCTCGTCGGGAAGGATGCCCCGGGGCAACAACAGCTACGGGACGCGCTGCGGGAAATTGCCGCCGCGGCCCGCTCCCTGCGCGTGCTGAGCGACTACCTGGAGCGCCATCCGGATGCGCTCCTGCGGGGAAAGAGCGGGGGGTAACCCTAATGGTTCACCGCTGGCCGATCCGGCGCGAGATATCGACCACATCTCGTCGGTCGGGATAGGCGTGCGTGGCACGACGGATGATTTCCGCTCAATGCCTTGACGCACGCCGTAACCCGACATCCGGGCCCATATCGTCGGGTTACGCTGCGCTAACCCGACCTACATGGAAATACTTTCAGAGTCTCTAATGCATCACCACCATCTCAAACACTGGGTCGCCCTCTGGGGACTGCTTGCGCTGGTGTCGGGGTGCGCATCGGCGCCGTCGCGTTTCTACACCCTCAGTGCGGAAAGCGCCGCCACCCCGTCGTCTTCCAATCTCTCCGTCGTCGTCGGCCCCGTGTCGGTCCCGGCCTCGGTCGACCGGCCCGAGATCGTCGTCAGCACGGGCCCCAATCAGCTTCGCCTCGAGGAGCTCGACCGCTGGGCCTCACCCCTGCAGGACGAGATCGCCCGCGCCGTCGCGGAGAACCTGATCGGCATGCTGCACACGCCGCACGTCACCCTCGCCTCCCAGGACTTGGGAGCCGGCGCCCGGTATCGGGTTGTCATTGGTGTTCAGAAGCTCGAATCGATGCTGGGGGAGGCCGCCGCCCTGGACGCCGCCTGGAGCGTACGCAGAACGAAAGACAGAAAGACGATCACGGGGCGAACGACTGTTCGGGAGACCTTGCGCAAGCCGGGCTATGAGGCCCTCGTGGCTGCGCACAGCCGCACAGTTGCCCGCCTCAGCCGCGACATCGCGAACGCGATCCGCTCGCTCGACCGGAGCGCCAGCTAGCCTCGTCTCGGGGTTGATCCTGCCCTTCGAGTGCACGATCAACTTCGAGCCGCGGGTGTGAGCCGTATTTTCCACGTGGATCGAGGGTCAAAGTGATCTGACCGTTGCCGTGCACGATGCGGCCTACGCGGCACGCATGAGCTTTCCCTGTCCCCGGCGGGAGGTATGGGCCTTACCTGCCGCCCCGCCGAAGCCGACAGGCGGTGACGCGGCAAGCGAGTGGCGCCGATGTCGTTCATGACGAGGATACGACGAAATCCAGCCTTCGGACACCGCGACGCGAACGACGGTCGAGGTGAAACCCTTTCCCTGTTGCCCCGGCAAGGATTGCCGGGACCGAGAACCCATGGATGTCTGGCCAGCAGCGAAGTCAGTGTCTGTTGTCCGGCTTGAAGCTGTCTCTCGCTGGTGGAGGGTGAGCGACAGCAATTGGCCGTTTGCGCCCCTTCCGGGGTTCAATGGGCTGGGAAGGCCGTCATGGTCCGCTCTTGGCCGTTATGTGAAGCTTCACATAACGGCCATCAAGCGTACCAGAACCGGATTTCAATCAAAGTCTTTGATCCAGAAACCAGTCAGAACGCCGTCGGCATAGGCGCAAACAGTGTAACGAACTCCTTTACGTAAAACGTAACACGTACTATCCTTTTCGCGTGATCAAGAGCTTCGCCGACAAGGCCACTGCCGCCCTGTTCTCGGGTCGCCGCGTGCGTAGCCTTCCGCCAGAAATCCATCGCCGCGGCTACGCCAAGCTGCAAGCGTTGGATGCGGCGGACACACTGGACTTCCTGCGCGTGCCGCCGTCGAACCGGCTGGAGCAGCTACGCGGGGACCGCGACGGTCAGTGGAGCATACGCATCAACGACCAATGGCGCATCTGCTTCCGCTGGGAAGATCGCGACGCCTATGACGTTGAGGTGACCGATTACCACTGAGGCTGGAGTGTCCCCAAACATCGACTGCACCCGAAAATCCATGACTATCCAAAGAGAGCACCTGGACCAGATCGACTTCTCCGACGTGGCCGACGGCACCGACCTGATGACACCGGTCACCCCCGGCGAGATCCTGCGCGAGGACTTCATGAAGCCCCTTGGCCTGTCGGCGAATGGGCTCGCCAAGGCACTGCACGTCCCGCCAAACCGGATCACCGCCATCCTGAATGGCACTCGCTCCATCACCGCGGACACAGCACTCCGCCTCGCCCGTTACTTCGGTACGACCCCGCAGTCCTGGCTGAATCTACAGAAGAGCTACGAGCTGGAGGTCGCGAAACGAACGGTTGGTCAAGCCATCGAGGCCGAGGTGTCTCCCCGAGCTGCATGATCGATAGGTCACATTCTGAGAGGCAACGCGTTGTCACGCTGCATTCGGGAGCAATCCATGGATGAGCTGAGCCGTATCTGGTTCCACACCGTGTGCCGACAACGACTGCGCGACGCACACGGTACCGCCTTCCAGGATCTCTTCGCGGATCTGATGGAGCTGGCCTTTCCCAGAGATTTCCAACGGATTCGCCCCTACGGCAAACAGGGCGATCAGAAGTGCGACGGATACCTCGCCTCAACCAGGACGGTGTTTCAGATCTAGGCCCCGCGGACCATGAAGCAGGCGCAGCTGATCAATAAGGCCCGGGAGGACTTCGGCGGCGCGGTCCATCACTGGCGGGGCCGGATGGCGGTCTGGGCATTCGTTCACAACGATCGTGAGGGGCTGCCGCCGGAGGCATGCAAGGTCATCCAGGACCTCTCCGCTCAGGACCCCGGTGTCGCCAGCTGCGGCGCGCAGGTGCTAGAGCCTCACCATCGGCCGCTGCCGCCTCCGAGCGCGCGATCCGGCTGCGCCAGCGCCAGGAGACCCGCTGCAACATTCCTCTCGACTGGTTCATCCTCGCGCTGGACCTGCTCTACCTCCCCGGGGCCGTCGAGCTCGAGCGGGGCCGGATTCGGCGGGTTGCGGCATGATCCATCGCATCGTCAGCGACGCGGCAACGTTCAAGCCCATTCGGTTCCACCGCGGTCTCAACATGCTGGTCGCGGAAAAGACACGTACCGCAACCGACCGCCAGACCCGCAACGGTGCCGGCAAGTCGAGCGCATCCTGGTAACCGACCTCGATACGGGCGCCGGCCCTGGTGGCGAAACGACCCAGCAAGGCCTTCTCGAAGAAGCGGGATTCGAGGTCAACGACTGGCGGGACATCCTCGGGGAGCGATTCTTCGGGCTTCCGCCGGCCGATAGCCGGCCTCGCTTCGCCCCGACGTTTCGCAGCCTGTTTCCCTACTTCGCACGCCGGCAAGCCAGCGGTGGGTTCGACCATCCGGAGCGACATAATCGGGACCAGCAGCTCAGCGACCAGCAGGTCGCCGTCTCCTATCTGCTGGGCCTCGACTGGAACCTACCACGGCAGCTGCAAGAGGTCCGAGAGAAGGAGAAGACCATCCGCCAGCCGCGCAAGGCGGCCAAGGAAGGCACCCTCGGCCGCGTCATTCCATCGGCCGCGGAGCTATGGGCCAACTTGACCCTGGCCGAGCGCCGCGTCCATGCGTTGAAGGAGCGTATCGACACCTTCGTTGTTCTCCCTGAGTACTCGGAGCGCGAGCAGGAGGCGGCCGAGCTGACCCAGCGCATGGGCACGCTCGCCGACGAGAACACCGCCGACCGCCTGCTGATCGAGGACCTGGAACAGGCGATGGCCACCGAGGCGCCGCCGCCCGCTACTGACGTCGACCGCCTGTATGCCGAGGCCGGCATCGTGCTGCCGGACAGCGTCGCCCGTCGCCTCGACGAGGTCCGGCGCTTTCACGCCTCCGTCGTCGACAACCGGCGCTCCCACCTGAGCGGCGAGGTCCAGGGCGCCGAGCGCCGCATCGCCGAGCGTGAGCGCGAGCAGGCCGAGCTGGACCGGCGCCGCGCGCGCATCATGGACCTGTTGCGCGCCCACGGCGCACTGGATCAGCTCACCCAGCTGCAAAATGAGGTGAGTCGCGTCGAGGCGCAGGCCGAGTCCTTGCGCCAGGCGCTGGACACCGCCGAGAGGGTCGAGAGCACCGCGGCCGACGTGAAGATGGAGCGCGCGGCCCTCTACAAGCGGCTTCAGGATGACTACCACGACGAACACGAGGTCATCGAAGACGCTGTCGTCACCTTCGCCGAGCTGTCCGCCGCGCTTTACGAGCGTCCCGGTACCCTGACCGTCGACCCGACAGAGAACGGCCCGGTCTTCCGTATCGACATCCCCGCCCACCGCAGCTCCGGCATCAGCCGCATGCAGGTCTTCTGCTTCGACCTGATGTTGACCGAGCTCTGGACCCGCCGCGGACTCGGCCCCGGCTTCCTGATCCACGACAGCCACCTCTTCGACGGTGTCGATGGCCGTCAGGTCGCCAAGGCCCTGCGGATTGGCGCCGCGCGGGCCGCCGAGCTGGGCTTCCAGTACATCGTCACCCTGAACTCCGACGAGCTGGCCAAGGCCGAGCTGCCGCCCGGATTCGACGTGCATCCGCACCTGCTCGATGTGGAGCTGACCGATGCATCCGAGACCGGCGGGCTGTTCGGGCTGCGGTTCGACTGAAGTGCGTTGCCGGTACCGGCGCTTCATCACCGAAGTCAGAATCCCGGATGACAGGCTGGAGCTGGTGCTCGGACCCGGCCTGGTCGCCCACGTCGCACGACCCGAATTCGCCCGCACCCGCGCCGAGGTGCTCGGTATCTCCGATTCGCCGACCTGCTTCAAGCTGGTCCGCGCCCGCAGCGGACCCGACGAAGGCCGGCTGATCGACTTTATCCCGTCCGCGGATGACTACGAGAAGAAACGCGTCCACAGACCCGCTGCCGCCGCTGGGAAGCAAGGCGCCGCGTCCGGAGCGGTGCGGCATGTCGAGCGCGGCGCGAAGGATGCGTTCGATCTCTTCGTCCGAGTACAAACACGCTCGTGCCCGCTTGGGTTGGAAGGGCAACAACCCGGTGGGCGGGATCTGCGTGCGGGGATCGGTGGCGCTGCGATAACGGGCAAAACCGCGCACGAAGCTCAAGCGCCGCGCCCCCGTCTGAGGCTGGCCGGTGCAGCCTTGCTGAGCCCAGTCGAGGGCCAAGGCATGGGTGACATAGGTGGCGCCGTGCTGCTCCATGAAACTGACGAAAGACAACAGCCCCTTGCCCGCCTCGCGCAGTTTGAACCCAAGGTCGCGACGCAGAACCAGGTAGTCTTGAACCGCCTCCCGGAGCGTGCTCATTCCCCACCTCCTGGCCATGGCAGGGCCAGCGCCCGCAGCGCTTCGACATCGACCTTGGTGTAGATCTTAGTGGTCTCGGGACTGCGGTGACCGAGCAGCTCGCCGATCTCGATCAGCGAGGCGCCGCCGCGCAGCATCCCGGTGGCCAGCGCGTGGCGAAACTGATGGGTGCCGTGGGTCGGCGCTTGAACGCCTGCGCGCTCGATCGCATGGTGAACGACGGAGCCGATTGCACACTGGCTCAAGAAACCGCGCGCCGGGGCCTTGTGGCGCAAAAATAGGCGCCGGCTGCGGCTGTGTGGTCGCCCGTGCTGAAGATAGGCGACGATCGCCTCTCCGACATCGGCCGGTAAGGGTAACTCAACGCGCCGCCCGCCCTTAGCGGACACGCTGAGCGAGCCCTCCGTCCAATCGATGTCATCGAGCTCGAGAAACGCCACTTCGCTCGAGCGCAAACCCAGTCGGGCAAGCAGCAGCAGAATGGCATAGTCGCGACGCCCCATGGCGGTGGACCGATCGACACTGGCGAGCAGGGCGTGCACTTGCTCATCGGCGATCGCCCGGGGGATCGATGTCATCGACCAATTGGCCACCGGCGGAATCGCCGCGGCCAAATCAAGCGTGAGGTCCCCGCGGTAGCGGGCATACTGGAGGAAGGAGCGCAGCGCCGTTGCCATGAGCTTTGCTCGCTTGATGTGAAGCTGGTGGGCCCGCCGCTGGACAAAACCAACGACATCGCCGGGGCGCAACTCACTGAGTTGCACCTCTGAGGTCCCAAACCGGTGTGTCAGCAGCTCACGGATGAACGGCAAATAGTTGACGATGGTCGCGGTGGCCAACGCCCGCTCTTCTCGGAGATACTGTTCGAATTCCTCCACACAACATTCCACCGGTGTCGTTGCAGCCGGCGCTGCCTCCTCTGCAGCGATCGCCGCTGCCCGGCGCAGAAACGCCATCAAATAACGCAGCGCGGGCGCCTCACCCTTGCCAATACGGACCCTACGGGCGCGATGGCGCAAGTACTGCCCCGGATGCACGGAGGCGACGTCCCGTAGCGTGACGCCATTCTGCTCGAGCCACCGACTGAAGTCCGACGCGAGCCGAACTTGGCGCTGCAGCGAGTAAGAGGAATAACCTTGTTCACTCATCCACTTCGCAAACGAAGCGATATGGGGTGCGAGTGGGCCTTCCAGTGGCTGCGATAAGGTCACTTGACCGTTGATGATGGTCTTCATGGCTGACTCCTTATCCCCTGACTGGGGCAGTGATAGGAGTCAGGACTATGCCGAGTCGACGTCGGTCATGTGCCAGTAAATGCTGGGAAAATCAAATTACCTGGTAATAGTCCGGGACTCGGAATAGTGCCTCACCGAGTGCGGTGATATGCGGCGCCTGGCCAGGTTGGGGTACACCCCGGCGGCACGGGCGACGGCGATAGCCAGGCGTTTGTGGACATTGGAGCGCGTCATCGTCCGCCCGTTGCGCTTT
>JARRNE010000130.1:0-12247 GCA_037385305.1 Chromatiaceae bacterium
CGATTCCCAAGATCCTGGATTCCTTGCAGGAGACAGCCGACAATACGAAGGCCATTACGGCGAAGGTCAATGCCAGCTTGGAATCGCTGGTGGGACAGCTGGGGGATGCGGCGAAGGCCACCGCCGCCGCAATGAATCAGGCGCGTGAGACGATTGCCTTGAGACAGGGGCCGGCGGCGGCCCTTATTGCCCGTCTCGATCGCGTCGCCGACGCCGCGGACCAGACCCTGGCCACAGCGAAGGGCACGCTGGGAGAGGCACAAGCGATGTTGAGCGACCGCTCGACGACCCGCCAGAATCTGGAGGACATGCTGACGGAGTTCTCCCAGGCGGCCAGGGCCATCCGCTCGCTGGCAGACTACCTCGACCGCCACCCCGAAGCCCTGCTTCAGGGTCGGCGCTAGGACAACTCCGTGGCGATCGTTTGTACCGGTGACACGCACCCATCGATCAAGCCCGCTCTATTCGCCAATTGCTTCGCAGTGCGATGTTCCTTTTGCGTAAGCGCGGCCAGCTCCAGGCTTCCCGAGGAGATTCGGATGACGCATCGAATGGCTCGGTTCTTGGCATCTGCACTTCTGCTGGCAACCGGCTTGTGCGCCTGTGCCACAAGCCCGCCCTCCAAGTTCTATGTACTGACGCCACTCCCCGCCGCAGATTCCCCGAGTGCCACCGAAGGTCGAAGAAATCACCCGGCACTGGGGATCGGGCCGATCAAGCTGCCGGCCTATCTCGACCGCTCGGAGGTCGTCACCCGTTCCGGTAGCAACTCCCTGAAGCTCGCCAACTTCAATCGTTGGGGTGAGCCGGTGACAGACAACTTCACGCGGATTCTAGCCATGGACCTGGGGCTGATTGTCAACACGAATCAGGTCAGTCTCGCCCCCTGGCCACGGTACGTCCCGGTCGACTACCAGGTGGTCGTGGAGGCCGACCGTTTCGACGTCGGTGCCGATGACAAGGCGGTGCTGGTCGCCCGTTGGCACATCCTCAGCGGCGAGGAAGGCAAAGTGGTGCGCTCCGGTAGCGCCGTGATCACCGAGCCCGCCTCCCCGGGGGATTACGCGGACATTGCCGCAGCCATGAGTCGCGCCGTTGCCCAGCTGGCCCGGGAGATTGCCGTCGACCTGAACAAGTTGCCCGCCCGCCCCGCCGTGATGAAGCCGACCTGAGATCGCTGGCCTAGGATTTTGCAGGCCGCTGGGCGATGAGCATGGCTACGTCCCGGGTGCCGCGGTCGATATCGCCGAGACGGCCCTCTTCCCGATAGAAGCGGACCACGAGCTCGTCGACCAGCCTCAGCAGCTCATTGGTCTCGAGTCGGAAGGCAGGGTTGGAGGGGCCGCACTCCGTGACCGCTTCCCGGGTGAAAGCTTGATAGAAGAGGACACCCCCTGGACGCAGGGCCGCCGCAATTGCGGGCATGAGCTTGCGATCGAGGAAGTGGGAGACCACGACCACGTCGAATCCGTCTGGGGCCGGTGGATGCAGCTGCACGTCCCTGACAGCCGTCTCAACGTGCAGGCCGCAGGCCTTCGCCCGCTCCTGAAGCCGCTCGATCGCAACGGGCGACAGATCCCAGGCCGCTGTTTCCAAGCCCTGCTCAGCCAGGAGCAAGGCGTTGGCGCCAAGTCCGCACGCCAGGTCGAGCGCTTTGCCCGCGGGCGGCAGCAGATGCAGGTTGTTCGCCAGTATCGGCGCCGGCGACGCCACCCGGTCGGACTGGGTGTAACGCTCGTCCCACTTCGCGCGCACGGACTCCTGCCCCACCCTTCCCCCGTCACTCACTACCCTGCAAGGCCGAGTGACAGGTCCGCCTGGATATCGGCCAGGTCTTCGAGCCCCACCGCGATGCGGATCAGGCCCTCCGAGATCCCCATCGCCGCCCGCTCGTCAGGGCTGAGGCGACCATGGGTGGTGGTGGCCGGATGGGTGATGGTACTCTTGGTATCCCCGAGATTGGCGGTGATGGAGAGCATGCGTGCCGCGTCGATCACCCGCCATGCTGTCTCCCTGCCGCCAGCGACCTCGAACGACACGATGCCTCCGCCCAGCTCCTGCTGGCCACCGAGGAGGTGGTGCTGGGGATGGGAGTCAAGGCCGGGGTAGTAGATGCGGATGACCTGTGGCTGACCCTGCAGCCAGCGGGCAAGCGCCAGTGCGCTGTGGCTCTGGGCCTGCATGCGAAGCCTCAGGGTCTCCAGCCCCTTCAGAAAGATCCAGGCATTGAAGGGGCTCATCGAGGGACCGGCGGTGCGCAGCACGCCGAACACCTCCTCCCCCACCAGCTTGCGGTCGCCGACCACCGCGCCCCCCACGCAACGGCCCTGTCCGTCCAGGTATTTTGTGGCGGAGTGGACCACCAGGTCGGCGCCGAGGGCCAGGGGCCGCTGCAGGGCGGGTGTGGCGAAGCAATTGTCGACGGCGAGCAGGCAGCCGCGCTGGTGGGCGAGATCCGCCAGGGCGCGGATGTCCGTCATCTCCGTGAGCGGATTCGACGGGGTCTCGACGAACAGGAGTCTGGTCTCCGGGCGAACAGCAGCGGCCCATTGGTCCGGCTCCGAGAGAGAGACATAGCTCGTCGCGATCCCGAACCGGGTCAGGTACTTGTTGAACAGCATGGTGGTGCTGCCGAAGATGCTGCGGGACGAGACGATATGATCGCCAGCCTTTAGTAGCCCAACGCAGAGGGCGAGGATGGCCGACATGCCGGAGGCGGTGGCCACGGCGCACTCTCCCCCCTCCATGGCGGCGAGACGCTCTTCGAAGGCGCGCACCGTGGGGTTCGTGAAACGGGAGTAGATGTTTCCTGAGGCTTCTCCGGCGAAGCGGGCGGCCGCCTCTGCGGCGCTTGCGAAGACATAGCTGGAGGTGGCGAAGATGGCTTCGCTGTGCTCTCCCTCCGCGGTGCGGGCGTGGCCGGTACGAATGGCCAGGGTCGAGAATCCGGGGACGGTCTTTCGCCTCATCGATGCAGGGTCGCTAGGAGATTCGCGGCAGCTCGCTCAGGCAGAGTTGTACAGGTCGATCACCGACTCGGCGAAGCCGGACTGAAACTCCTTGGCCGTATCGTTGCGATGCTCCTCGAGCTGATGGAGATAGGTCTCGGTCACGTCGCCGGTGACGTACTCGCCGTTGAAGACCGAGGAATCGAAACGATCGACGTAGCTCTTGCCCTTCTTCTGCACAGCGTCGATCAGGTCGTCGAGGTCCTGATACAGCATCCGGTCGGCCCCGACCAAACGGCAGACCTCCTCTTCGCTTCGGCCGTGGGCGATCAGCTCGCTCGCGCAAGGCATGTCGATGCCGTAGACGTCCGGGTAACGCACGGGAGGGGCGGCGGAGGCCAGAAACACCCGACTTGCGCCGGCGTCGCGGGCCATCTGGATGATCTGCTGGGAGGTGGTGCCGCGCACGATCGAGTCGTCAACCAAGAGCACGTTCTTCTTGCGGAACTCCAGATCAATGGCATTCAGCTTCTGGCGCACGGACTTCTTGCGGACCTTTTGCCCGGGCATGATGAAGGTGCGCCCGATATAGCGGTTCTTGATGAATCCCTCCGCGTAGGCGATGCCCAGGGCGTTGGCGAGCTGCAGCGCCGCGGTTCGGCTGGTATCGGGAACCGGGATCACGACGTCGATGTCGCCCGCGGACCACTCCCGCTTCAGCTTCGCCGCCAGCTTCTTGCCCATGCGGGAGCGCGCCTTGTGGACCGAGATGTTGTCGATGATCGAGTCGGGTCGGGCGAAGTAGACGAACTCGAAGATAGAGGGTGAGAGCACCGGCTGGTCGGCACACTGCTGGGTGGAGAGGTTTCCCTTCACGTCGATGAATACCGCCTCGCCGGGGGCGATGTCGGCCATGAGTCTGAACCCGAGGGTATCGAGGGCGACGCTCTCGGACGCGACCATGTATTCGGTCCCCTCGTCCGTCTCCCGCTTGCCGTAAACGATCGGGCGAATCCCGTTGGGGTCGCGAAAGCCGAAGATACCGAATCCGGGAATCATGGCCACCGCTGCGTAGCCTCCCCGGCAGCGGCGATGGACCCCGGCGACGGCCCGGAAGATGTCGTGCTGGTCGATGCGAAGCTTTCCCTGACTCTGCAGCTCGTGTGCGAAGATGTTCAGCAGGATCTCGGAGTCGGACTCGGTGTTGATGTGGCGGAGATCCTCGACGAACAGGTCCCGTTTCAGCGCGTCGGCGTTGGTCAAATTGCCGTTGTGCGCCAGCACGATGCCGTAAGGGGAGTTGACGTAGAAGGGTTGCGCCTCCGCGGAGCTTGACATCCCGGCGGTAGGGTAGCGCACGTGGCCGATTCCCATGCTTCCTTGCAGCTGCAGCATGTGGCGGGTGCGGAAGACGTCGCGTACCAGTCCCGCGTCCTTGCGCAGGTGCAGCTTCTCGCCCTCGCAGGTGACTATGCCCGCGGCGTCTTGCCCCCTGTGCTGCAGAACCAAGAGCGCGTCGTAGAGCGACTGGTTGACCGGACCCTTACCAACGATTCCGACGATGCCGCACATGGAGCACCTCGAGACATGGGGTCAAAATGCCAGCAAGTGCATGCGAGGGACCGGAAAGCCCGGACCGTTCGGGCGTGCTGGGGCGATAGGACTCGGGGAAACACTGACCAAAGCCCCTTGCGGACCAGGATTGTCTTGCACGGCGTGGATTGAGTTGGATGCGCTCTGACGGCCTGCGATCGCTTCAGTGACTTCCGAGCGCAGGGAGGAAAGCGATAACGATAAACCAACGCGGACTTGGCGAGCAACCGCGTCAGCTCTTTGGCAAGGCCTCCAGGTTCTTCAGCTTGTTCACGGTCTCAGAGGGTATTTGCCCGAGAAGTTGCTCCGCGAGCACCTGGAAGCGGCCCACCAGAGCGGACTGCTTCCACCAGGGATCTTGCTGCAAAGGAGTGAGCGCGGCGAGGAAGACCAGCATCGCGACCAGGATAACCCCTCGCCCGGCGCCGAAGACGGCGCCCAGCAGCCGGTCAGTACCCGTGAGACCCGTCCTTTCAACCAAGGCACTCAGCAGGTAGCCGATGATGGCGCCTCCGAGGAGGACAGCCAGGACGATGATGAGAAAGCCCGCCCCAATGCGCACAGATGGGGTCGAGATCCATGGCGTGAGCTGGTCGGCGACGCTATGGTAGTGCGTCCAGGCGAGATAGATGGCGGCAATCCAGATCACGAGGGACGCCACCTCACGGATCAGACCCCGGGCCAAGCCGATCAGGGCGGACAAGGCGATGATACCGATAATCACGTAGTCGACCCAGATCATAGCTTCTCCTGAGGTTCCCCGCCGCCATTGCACGCCCAGGCGCCCCTCTGGGGGAGGTGCGACCCACGGGAGAGCGCGCCCCGACTCCCCTTCGTCACGGATAGCGCTGAATCTGCACCGATAAGCCGGTCGTCGCCTTGATGGATGCGGCCATTGCCTCGATCCGTTTGCGGTCCGCCTCCGGACCCACCCGGACGCGGTGGAAGGTCCGCTGGTCCACCCGTGCATCCTGGATGAAGGCCCGGAAGCCTTTCGCCCGCAGGTCCCTTTCCAGTTTTTTGGCCCGCTGTGGCTCGGTCAGGCTGGCCACCTGGATCACCCAGGAGGACACGCCGGGCGGCGCCGGGGGCGGGCGGCGTTCTGTCCGCGCCCGCGGGGTCGGGGCTGGAGGACGCTCCGCGGCTCGGGTGGCGGGCTCCGGGCCGCGCGGAGGCGCAGACACTGGCGTCCTCACGGAGGGTCGCGTCTCCGGTTCGGACTCGGCCGGTGGCGATTCCACCCTGGCGGCTGGCGGCTGGGAAACAGGCGGAATCGGCAGCTCCCTTGGAGTCGGGGCGGCCGCCGACCCCTCCGGCGACGAGGGCATCTCGGCTCCGGTACTCGGCTGGATTGCGGGCCGCGTAGGAATCTGCGTGTCCCCCTCCGGCAGCGGCTCTGACGGCTCCTGATTCAATAGCATGGGCACGAAGATCACCAGCAGCAAGGGACCTTCAGGGTGCCCTAGGCGGACGCCCCGCACCGTGGCGCGGCATTATAACAGGTGCCCCTCAGCCCTTTCGGGTCCGCCGCAACGCGACCTCCACCGTCGTGAACGACCCGAAGATCAGGATACAGTCACCCGGGCGTGCCGCCTGCACGGCGCCTTCCAGTGCCTCCTCGATCGTCGCGTATTGGTGCAGCTCAGGACCGAGGTCGATTGTGCTCAAGGCGGCGCGCAGGGCCCCGGTCGGCAGCGCACGCGAATCGGAGGATTGCCCAAGGTACCAGCTTTGGACACAGGAGACGAGCGGGCGAACGATCGCGGCTGGCTCCTTGTCGCTCAGGACACCGAATACCGCATGCACGCGGCCGGCGCAGCGAAACGCGGTAAGATTGGATGCGAGAGCCTCTCCGGCCTGGGCGTTATGGGCGACGTCCAGGATCCACGGCACCTCCCCCGGGAGCACCTGGAAGCGGCCCGGGATACGCGCCTGCTGCAGCCCTAGGCGGATGTCCGCTGTCGCCACTGGCAGCCGACGGGCAAGACAGGAGACGGCCATCATCGCCGCACTTGCATTGTCGTACTGGAACCGCCCACGCAGGGCTGGCGGCGGGAGGCTCAGGTTTGTCAGCCCGCACCCCCTCCAGCGCCAGTTTGGGCCGTCCCGATCCCAGTCGAAGTCCCTTCCCAACAGATAGAGGTCGCAGCCGAGGGACGCGGCGCGCCCGAGGAGGGATTGATGGGGGCTGCGATGACCGACCACCACGGGACTCCCGGGGCGAAAGATTCCGGCTTTTTCAAAGGCGATCTGCTCGAGGCTCTCCCCAAGCCAGGCGGTGTGATCCCTGGCGATGGTCGTGACGAGGGCGACGTCGGGATCGATCAGGTTCACCGCGTCCAGCCGTCCGCCCAGACCCACCTCCAGGATCACCACTTCCAGGTCGACGCCGGCGAAGATCGTAAGCGCCGCAAGGGTCCCAAACTCGAAATAGGTGAGAGGCGTATTGCCGCGCGCCGATTCGACCCGGTCAAAGGCCGCACACAAGGTGGCTTCGTCCGCCTCGCGTCCGTCAATCCTGACGCGCTCCGTGTAGCGGAGGAGGTGTGGCGAACTGTACCAGGCGGTGCGAAAGCCTGCGGCGCGGTAGACCGCCTCGAGCATCGCACCGCAGGAGCCCTTGCCATTGGTGCCGGCGATCGTGACAACCGGAGGGGAAAGCGGAGGCGCTTTCAAGCGGGACCAGACGGCACCAACGCGCTCCAGGCCGAAATCGACCGCCCTCGGATGCAGCCTTTGCTGCCAATCGAGCCAGGCGTCGAGGGAGGTGGGGCGCACGCTCTATTCCTGAACCGGCGTGCGAGCAGCCCATGGCCCCCATCTCGTCCCGTGTCTATTCGCGAGTGTTGGGCGGCTTCGGGTGACTGAGACCGGAAAGGACGCGGTCACGGCCGCGGGCGATGCGTAAGGATTGCGATCAGGTCGGCGACCTGGTCGCGCATCTGTCTGCGGTCGATGATCATATCGAGCGCGCCGTGCTCGAGCAGGAACTCGCTTCGCTGGAATCCCTCCGGCAGCTTCTCCCGCACTGTCTGCTCGATGACGCGGGGGCCGGCGAAGCCGATCAGGGCACCGGGCTCAGCCACATTGACATCCCCGAGCATTGACAGGCTAGCGGATACGCCGCCCATGGTGGGATCCGTCATTACGGAGATGAACGGCAGAGCCCGCTCCCGCAAGCGGCCCAGCGCGGCGCTGGTCTTGGCCATCTGCATCAGGGAGAAGAGGGACTCCTGCATCCGTGCGCCGCCGCTGGCAGCAAAGCAAACCAGCGCGGTTGTCTTTTCGATGGCGGAGTTGACGGCCCGCACGAAACGCTCGCCAACCACCGATCCCATGGAGCCGCCCATGAATTCAAACTCGAATGCGGCGGCTACCAGCTCCACCCCCTTGACCTGCCCTTGCATCACGAGGAGCGCGTCCGTCTCCCCAGTCTGCTTCTGCGCCTGGACCAGACGGTCCTTGTATTTCTTCAGGTCCTTGAATCTGAGCGGGTCCACCGACTCCATGCTGCTCGCAATCTCCTCCCGCGGCTCCGGGTCCAGGAAGGCGTCCAGACGCCGGCGGGCGGAGAGTCGGTTGTGATAGCCGCACTTGGGACAGACCTCCAAGTTGCGCTCCAGCTCGGCCTTATAGAGGACAGCGTGGCAGCCCGGGCATTTGGCCCATAGTCCCTCGGGCACCGCCCTCTTGCTCGCACCATCGGTACGGATGCTGCTCGGGATCAGCTTTTCGAACCAGCTCATGGGGTCTCTTTGGGCCACTTGGCCGCGTTGCAAGATGCTGTTGGTGCTCTGGCTCAGTGCCTTCCGGCACCGTCGATCGCCCCGCGCAGCTCGCCCAGAAAGGTCGCCACGGTCTCGGGGATCTGCCGCGGTGTGGCCGCGAGCTTCTCGATGCGTTGGACGATGGCGCTGCCCACGATGACGGCATCTGCCACCCGTGCGACCCGGGCTGCAGTCTCCGCGTCCTTGATGCCGAAGCCGACGCCTACGGGCAGATGGATGTGCCGCCTGATGTGCTCCAGCTTGTCGGCTACCTCCCCGGCATCGAGGTGCCCTGCCCCGGTTACGCCCTTCACCGATACGTAATACACGAAGCCGCTCGCGACCGCGGCGATCTTGGAAATTCGGTCGTCCGTCGAGGTAGGCGCCAACAGGTAGACGAGGTCCAGGGAGGCATTGCGCAGCGTAAGCACCAGCTCATGGCTCTCTTCCGGCGGGACGTCCACGATCAGGACGCCGTCCACCCCGGCCGCCTGGGCCTGCCGGGCAAACTCGCTGTGGCCCATCACCTCGATGGGATTGAGATAGCCCATGAGCACGACGGGCGTCTCCGGGTCCTCCTGCCGAAACCGGCGCACGATGGCGAGGACGTCGTGCAGGCTCACGTGATGCGCGAGCGCACGCTCGCTAGCCCGCTGAATGACCGGTCCGTCGGCGATCGGGTCCGAAAAGGGCACGCCCAGCTCGATCAGGTCCGCCCCCGCGCCCGCCATGGCGTGCATGAGGGGCACGGTGAGGGTCGGGTCCGGATCGCCCGCTGTCACAAAGGGGACCAGTGCGGTCCGCCCTTGTCGCCGGAGCGCAGCGAAGCGGGCCGCGATCCGGCTCACAGGTTGATGCCCTGTAGGGCGGCCACCGTATGCATGTCCTTGTCGCCGCGCCCGGAGAGATTGATCAGGATCATCTGGTCCTTGCTCATCGCGGGTGCCAACTTGGCCGCGAAGGCGAGCGCGTGGCTCGACTCCAGCGCCGGGATGATACCCTCAATCTGGGTCAGTGCGTGAAAGGCCGCCAGGGCCTCGTCGTCGCGGACCGCGTGATAGCCGGCACGACCGCTGTCCTTGAGCCACGCATGCTCGGGACCGACCCCGGGGTAGTCGAGGCCGGCGGAAATCGAGTGGGTCTCGATGATCTGCCCGTCCTTGTCCTCCATGAGATAAGTCCGGTTGCCGTGCAGCACGCCCGGGGTTCCTGCGCAAAGGGGCGCGGCGTGGCGGCCCGTCTCGAGACCGTCGCCCGCCGCCTCGACCCCGTAGATCGCCACCTCCCGGTCATCCACGAAAGCATGGAACAGCCCGATCGCGTTCGAGCCCCCGCCCACGCAGGCGACCAGGGCGTCCGGCAGGCGTCCGCTGCGCTCGAGCATCTGCGCGCGGGCCTCCCGACCTATGACCGACTGGAAGTCCCGTACCATGGCGGGATAGGGATGCGGCCCCGCCACCGTGCCGATGATGTAGAAGGTGTCGTCCACGTTGGTGACCCAGTCGCGCATCGCCTCGTTCAGCGCGTCCTTGAGGGTGCGCGAGCCCGACTTCACCGAGACCACCTCCGCGCCGAGGAGTCGCATGCGGTAGACATTCGCCTCCTGACGGGCTGCATCCACCTCTCCCATGTAGACGACGCAGCGAAGGCCCAGGCGGGCCGCGACGGTCGCGGTCGCCACCCCGTGCTGCCCGGCCCCCGTCTCGGCGATGATGCGGCGCTTGCGCATCCGCCGCGCGAGGAGGGCTTGCCCGACGGTGTTGTTCACCTTGTGGGCGCCGGTGTGGTTCAGGTCCTCCCGCTTCAGGAAGATCTGGGCGCCGCCGAGCTCGCGGCTCCAGCGCTCGGCATGGTAGATGGGGGATGGGCGACCGACATAGTCCCGCAGATCGGCGTCGAGCTCTGCGAGGAAGGTTTCGTCGGCCAAGTAGCGCTCGTAGGCAATGCGCAGCTCCTCCAGCGGATGCATGAGTGTCTCCGGGACGAACATGCCGCCGTAGGGGCCGAAATGCCCGTTGGCGTCGGGCCAGTGGTAGGTCTCACCGCAAGTCATCGCCATCTCTTACCCTTTCGATGAAGGCCGCTATCTTGCTGCGGTCTTTGACACCCTTGGCTGATTCGACCCCGCCGCTGACGTCGACACCGTAAGGCCGCACCCGCTGCACGGCATCCGCTACGTTCTCCGGGTTGAGTCCGCCCGCAAGGATGATGCGGCCCGCCATGGACGCGGGGATCAGGTCCCAATCGAAAGCCCGCCCGCTCCCCCCCGCGACCGTGGGATCGAAGGCATCGAGAACCAGTGCCGCCGCCCCGCTATACCGCCTCGCGACCAAGGGCAGGTCTGTCCCCGGTCGCATCCGCACCGCCTTCAGCCAGGGTCTCTGGAACGAGCCGCAGTACTCCGGCGGCTCCTCCCCGTGAAACTGGAGCATATGCAGCGGGAGCTCCGCCAGCACCCGACGGACGAAGGAGACCTCGGCATTCACGAAGAGGCCCACGCTGGTCACGAAGGGCGGTAGGGCCGCTAGTAGCTGCCCAGCCTGGTCAATCCCCACAGCCCGAGGACTGTGCTCGTAGAACACCAGGCCGACAGCATCTGCCCCCAGCTCCCCCGCTGCCGTCATGTCGGCCGCTCGAGTCAAGCCACAAATCTTAGCCCGGGTGCGCCTCGCCCCAGAACCAGTTACAGGGTTGTCGATAACGGTATCGCCTCCCGCTGCGGCAGATGGAAACGAGCCGGATAGTCGGCCCGAACCAGGTACAGGCCCTGGGGCGGGGCCGTAATTCCCCCCTCTGTCCGATCGCGGATCTCCAGGAGGTCCAGCACCCAGTCTGCGGGTGCCTGCCCCCGCCCGATGGTCATCAGCACCCCCGCGATATTCCGCACCATGTGGTGAAGGAAGCCGTTAGCACCGATGGTCAGCTCGATGAGGCCCCGCTGCTCCGACAGGTCGAGATAGTGGATACGTCTAATCGGACTCTTCGCCTGGCAGCCAAGGGCGCGGAAGCTGGAGAAATCGTGCTCTCCAACAAGATATTGGGCCGCGCACCGCATGAGATCAAGCCGCAGGGGATAATGGTTCCAGACGGCGCGCCGGCGCAGGAGCGCCGAGCGGGTGGGCTGGGACAGGATCAAGTAACGGTAGTGGCGGCCGAGGGCGCTGAAGCGGGCGTGGAAGTCGCGCTCTACTGGCCGCACCCAGAGGACGTTCACGTCTTCCGGCAAATTGGCATTCGTCCCCAAGAGCCAGGAGCGGTCGGTGCGGCGCGCCGGAGTGTCAAAATGGACAACCTGTTCCAGAGCATGGACGCCCGCGTCGGTGCGGCCGGCGCAACGGAGCCCAACCTGGTGATCAGCAACGGCGGAGAGGGCCTGCTCCAGGGCCTCCTGCACCGTGCGCACCCCAATCTGACGCTGCCAGCCGTGAAACGCGCTCCCGTCGTACTCGACGCCCATGGCGAAGCGCGTCGCCTCTGCTTCCCCCATCTAGGGGCGCACTGATTTGTCCGGAGGATGGCCGAACATAGAAAACGAGATTAATGCATCGTACGAGAACCGGTGCGAAATACTCAGATTATTCTACGCTTTCCTATCGCATCGTTCCGAGCTCTATCGTGCGCAGACAACGGGTTGGTACGGAAACCTCATGCCAGTCGCGCAAGTATTTCCTTTGCTTCGGCGCGCTGGGCCTCGTTGCCTTCCGCGGCGACCTCTTCGAGGATCGCGCGCGCCGCCTCGGCATCCGCCATGTCCACGTAAGCCCTGGCAAGGTCAAGCTTCGTAGAGACCTCATCCCACAGAGTCGAATCCGTCTGCCATTGGGAAGATGCCAGCTCGGTCGCGGTACTCTCCTTGGCTTCGATCGAGCCGCCCGGCGACTCGGGCTCTGCTCCTCCGGAGACCTCCGGCCACTCGCCTGAGGGCAGGTCGAGGGGGCC